>CALNCF010000437.1 GCA_937875035.1 uncultured Sphingobacteriaceae bacterium
GAGGCAAGGGATTGTTCAGCTCTTTCGCGTGCTCCGCGTAATTTCTTCCGATGGCAATGATCTTCATTCGTTTATGCTTAGTATGTTTTGCGATATAGCCTCATAGCCGTAGCGCCAGGCGCTAAAGATATTGAAATACTTGCAGCGACTGAAAATCTCAAAAAAAAACCTTCCCGGTATGAGAAGGTTTTTTTGAACAATCGTGTATATTTTTTACTGGATAGAGATCCGTTTCATGGATGATTCGGAACCGATGGATACTTTCACGAAGTACAGCCCTTTTGATACGCGGGAAGGTATTGCCAGCGACTGGTTGTATTCGCCGGAGCTGAGCCGGTCGTTGAGCAGGGTGGCTACTTCATTACCTAATACATCGATCAGCTTTACCGTTACCATATTGTCTTTTTTCAGGTTGAAGATCACGGAGATCTTTTCGGTTGCCGGGTTCGGGTATACCTGGATGGCGCTGAGGCCAGCATTATTCTTTGTTACGCCGGTGCTTGCCGTTACGGTAATTTTCCCGGTCTGCCCTGCCGGGTAGCTGTTTGCCGTGGCGTGGGCATTGCAATAAAAGGTAAAAGCCCCTGGCTGTGTGAAGACCAGCTTGAA
Source organism: uncultured Sphingobacteriaceae bacterium (assembly GCA_937875035.1). GTDB lineage: Bacteria > Bacteroidota > Bacteroidia > Sphingobacteriales > Sphingobacteriaceae > CALNCF01. The sequence continues at coordinate 610 of CALNCF010000437.1, forward strand.
AGACCCGTTCATAGGCAGGGCATTTACCGCTCCTGCAAATGGTCCGTTATCGAAGATCGTCGGATGGGAAACAGATGTGCTGTTCCTGAATTCTACCGTATCGCCGGTATTGATGCTTAAATCCTGTGGAGAATACCGGAAGGGGTTGCTCAGGGCAGTAACCACGTGCTTCGTTTGAGCGAAAACCAGTGTGCCGGCTCCCACCAAAAGGATCAATAAAAGGTAGATTTTTTTCATCCGGTGATATTTTGTATCAAAAATAAGTTAAAAAAACAATAATCCCACCCGGGGCTGTAACAATTTTGTGCCCAATAAATCAGGGGCTTGCCCTTTTTCATAAGGGGTGTGTTCTGCCCTGGTTCTTAGGGAAATAAAGTATTTGGCTAAATGATAAGCAAGTAATACATTTGGGGCGCTTATTCAGCAATTGTGGAACACAGAAAACTAAATCGGTTATCCGCCGCCGGGGTCTTAATTACACTTGGAATTATTTTCGGCGATATTGGCACTTCACCTCTTTACGTATTAAAGGCGATCATCGGAGAGGGCCACGAAATTAAAAGAGCCATTGTTTACGGGGGGATCTCCTGTATCTTCTGGACCCTCACCCTTCAGACCACTGTCAAATACGTTCTTATTACCCTCCGGGCTGATAATAAGGGAGAAGGGGGCATCTTTTCCCTCTACACCCTGGTGAGGCGTAAGGCCAAATGGCTCATTATCCCTGCCCTGATCGGCGGGAGCACCCTGCTGGCCGACGGCATTATCACACCCCCGATCTCTGTTTCTTCAGCCATCGAAGGCTTGCAGATGATCTACCCGGATATACAGACCGTGCCGATCGTGCTGCTAATCATTACGGGACTTTTCGTGATGCAGCAGCTGGGCTCGAGCCTGGTGGGCAAGGCTTTCGGACCGATCATGTTCCTTTGGTTCTCCATGTTGGCGATCCTCGGCGTCAGCCAGATCATCCTGCACCCGGAGATATTCAAAGCCCTGAACCCGGTATATGGGTGGAGGCTGCTGACCGACAACCCGGGAGGCTTCTGGATCCTTGGAGCGGTGTTTCTGTGTACCACGGGAGCGGAGGCCTTATATTCGGATCTTGGGCACTGTGGCCGTAAGAATATCCGCGTTAGCTGGATATTCGTTAAATCCTGCTTGTTACTGAACTATTTCGGGCAAGGCGCCTGGCTGATCACCCAGGAGGGTACGATGCTTGGCGGTAACCCTTTCTATACCATTATGCCATCCTGGTTCATCCTGTACGGCATTACCCTGGCCACGCTGGCCGCGGTGATCGCCAGCCAGGCCATGATCAGCGGTTCATTCACCCTGATCTCGGAGGCGGTGCGCCTGAATGTATGGCCAAAGGTAAAGGTGATATACCCTTCGGATATGAAGGGGCAATTATACGTGCCGAGCATTAACTGGCTGCTTTGGGCGGGATGTTGTATCGTGGTGCTTTATTTCCAGGAATCGGCACACATGGAAGCCGCTTACGGGCTGGCCATTACCATGACCATGCTCATGACGACGATCTTGCTGACGGTTTTCCTGCTGAGCAGGGGTTTCTCCAGGTATGTCGCAGCTCTGGTGCTGGTTGTTTATGCCACGATCGAGATATCCTTCCTGGTCGCTAACCTGAGCAAGTTCACGCACGGTGGCTGGGTAACTATGGTGATCGGCTCCATCCTGTTCTCTGTAATGTGGGTATGGATCAAAGCGCGGAAGATCAGGAACCGTTATGTGAAGTTCGCGGAGCTCGACCATTACCTGCCGATCCTGAACGAGCTGAGCCTCGACGAAACCGTACCGAAGTACGCTTCGCAACTGGTGTACCTGACCGGCTCGAATTTCGATTCGGAAATTGAATCCAAGATCATTTATTCCATCATACAAAAACAGCCTAAACGCGCCGATATCTATTGGTTCGTGCACGTGGATGTGGAGGATGAACCCTATAAGACCGAGTACAAGGTGCATCACCTGGTGCCGGGTAAGGTGATCCGTGTGGAGTTCAAGCTCGGGTTCCGGATCGAGCAGAAGATCAATATCCTGTTCCGGAGAGTCGTGGAGGATATGGTGAAGAACGGTGAGGTGGATATTACCAGCCGTTACGATTCCCTGAATAAGCACAATATCACCGGCGACTTCCGTTTCGTGGTGCTGGAGAAAAGGCTGTCTACAGAAAACTCCCTGTCGATCTACGAGAAGATCATCATGCAGATCTATTTCGTGCTGAAAAAATTAAGCCTGTCGGAAGAAAAGGGTTTCGGGCTCGACCTGAGCTTTGTTACCGTAGAGAGTGTACCGCTGGTGCTCTCGCAGGCCAAGAATTATGATCTCCGGAGGATCCCCGGATAAATGAAAGTCCCGGCCACCCGGGACTTTTTAGTTCAGAACATTTTTATAGCTGCCTGCGGGATGGTTGTGTTCACATGGTCCCGATATTCAGTGCCTTTTGCTTCAGGATGCCTGGATGTTCCGGAGCTTGCTCCGACGGTATCCGTAAGAGAAATAGATCAGCAGGCCGACTACCAGCCAGATGCCGAAGCCTATCCAGTTAGAAAGTCCTAATTCAGACATCATATATAAGCAGCAGACCAGCCCGAGCAAAGGGATCATGGAGAGGTTGCGTGTATAGGCGAAGAACGCCAGCACAAGGCAGACCATGAAAAATATCCACAGCGGAATTTTGTGCTTGAACAAATGCCATCCTGCTTCGTAGATCTGCGTTTGGGGCAGACCGGTGGCAAGCAGGGCGCTTTCGTACCGGACAGGCTCCAGGCTTTCGAGGTAGGAAACCAGGTCGGACTGGTGCGCGCTGTAACCCGTTGGGTCGTTCGCGATGACCGACTGCCGTACCTGCTCCAGCTCTTCTGTATGCAGCGATGTGATAAATGGTGTGGCTTCGTAGATCTTTGGCTTATTCATGATGAAATCGGCCGCGGTATCTTTTTCGTACACCCAGAAATAGGTGATCCCTGCCAGCAGCATCAAAGGGAAAATATAACGGGCGTTCAGGTAAGGCGTTTTGAATTTACCGCGCTGCACATTCGGGTCGTTCTGCAGCTTCAATACCCCGGCGCATACCAGCACAAAGGCGAAGAGGGTCCCGATGCTGCACAGGTCGGTCACGATGGTGAGGTTCATGAACAGGGAAGGAACCGCGACCACGAAACCGGTGACAATGGTAGCAAAGGATGGGGTATGGTATTTTGGGTGTATCTTAGAGAATGATTTCGGGAGAAGGCCGTCGCGGCTCATGCTCATCCATATTCTCGGCTGTCCCATCTGGAATACCAGCAGCACGCTGGCCATGGCTACGATCGCGCTGATGCCGATAATGCCCGACAGCCATTTGAGGTTAAGACGATCGAACACGAAAGCCAGGGGATCGCCCACTGAGAGGTAATTGTATTTCACCATGCCCGTAAGCACGAGGGCAATGGCAATGTATAGGATGGTACAGATGATAATGGCCCACATCATGCTTCGCGGAAGATCGCGCTGCGGATTCTTACACTCTTCGGCGGTTGTCGAGATCGCGTCGAAGCCTATGTAGGCAAAGAACACGGCCGATACACCCTTCAGGATCCCCGAGATGCCGTTCGGCGCGAAGGGATTCCAGTTTTCTGTATCTACATAAAAAATACCTACGGAAATAACCAGCAGTATAATAGCCAGCTTAATGATGACCATGGCATTGCTGGCGTTCCTCGATTCTTTCATCCCCCGGTATACCAGCCAGGTGATCAGTACAATGATCATCAGAGCAGGGATGTCGAGCACCATGTGCAGCCCGAGGAATTGAGGCGCGGTGATCCAGGCGTTGTAGGAAAGCTTGGTGGCTTCGTCCAGGTTTTCGAACACCTTGCCGCTTTCCAGCAGCCTGGTGGCCTGCTCAAAACCCTTGTGTGCGGTGAGGTAATCCATCGTCATCCAGTCGGGCAGGTGAATGCCCGTGCTCCCGAGGAAGCCCGTGAAATAGTCGGACCAGGAGATGGCGACGGTAATGTTCCCGATACCGTACTCCATGATGAGAGACCAGCCGATGACCCAGGCAACGAGTTCGCCAAAGGCTACATACGAATAGGTGTACGCGCTTCCGGATACGGGTACCATCGATGCAAATTCTGCGTATGCGAAAGCTGCGAATCCGCAGGCCAGGGCAGTGAACATGAAGAGATAGATGACTGCCGGTCCGCCGTCGGCGCTGGCTTTACCGATGGTGCTGAAAATCCCGGCGCCGATAATAGCGGCAATTCCGAACGCGGTAAGGTCACGTACACCGAGCGTTTTTTTGAGTCCGCCCGTATGACCGTGGTCTCCGCCTGTACGGCTGAGATCACTTAGAATTCCCGCAACAGTTTTTTTGCGGAAGAGGTTCTTGAACATCTTTTATACCTTGGGTTAAACGTATGAAAGTAGAATTTTCTGCCAAAACAAAAAAATAAATATTAACGGGTACTCTTTCTATATTTGTTACAAACCCTGTCCGGCATGTTAGCGACGATCAAACAACACAAACTCTTTTTCTTCTTATATTTTATTTTCCTCCTGATCATGCTGTTCCTGCAACTGAATTATTCCAAACAGGAATTATTCCTCTGGGTGAACGGTCATCATACTCCGCTGGCCGACCGCTTTTTCTATTACTATACAGATTTCGGCGATGGCATTACCTTCCTGGTGATCGCTGCCATT
>CALNCF010000438.1 GCA_937875035.1 uncultured Sphingobacteriaceae bacterium
TAAAGAGGTACGGAAAGCGATGGTCAGGAAGCAGCAACGCCTCGGGAAGAACCAGAATGTGGTAATGGACGGGCGCGATATCGGCACTACCGTGTTTCCCGATGCCCAGCTCAAGGTATTCATGACCGCCCACCCCATGATCCGGGCACAACGCCGTTATAAGGAGCTTATGGAGAAAGGCGAAGAGGTTTCGATCGAAGAAGTGATGGCCAACCTGAACATGCGCGACTACCAGGATACGCACCGGGAGGAAAGTCCACTGACCCAGGCCGAAGACGCCATTGTTCTGGATAACAGCTTTTTAACCCCCGAAGAGCAGCTTAACTACGTGTTGAAGCTGATCCACGACCGCCACCTGGAGGTCAGTTACGGCGAGCCTGCTAAGTAACTAATTGTCAGTTTTTTTGCTTTTACAGATAGATTTTTTATTTTTGCGTCCCCCTGCGGGGAAAGGAGAAAAATAAATTAATGTCAAAAAAACAATTAACTGAACAAGAATTAGCGGCAACCGAGAATGCCGAATTCGCAACCCAAAACCAAGCTGCAGAAGCAGTAGAATCTGAGGCAGATTCATTATCGATCGAAGAGATCAAATCTAAATCCATGATCCAGGATGAAAATTTCGACTGGGATATGGACAACAAAAAGTTCGGAGCTTATTCTGATGAGGAAAGATCCAAGCTGGAATCATTGTATACAACTACACTGAATTCTATCAACAAGAACGAGATCATTTCAGGAACTGTTGTTTCTATGAACAGCAAAGATGTGGTTCTCAACATCGGTTTTAAATCTGATGGGTTAGTACCTCTTTCCGAATTCCGCGATATGCCGGAACTGAAGATCGGGGATACCGTAGAAGTTTTCGTGGAAGACCAGGAAGACAAGAACGGTCAGTTAGTATTATCTCGTAAAAGAGCGAAAACACAACGCTCCTGGGACGATATCAACAAAGCGCTTGAAAATGACACGATCATTGTTGGTTACGTTAAAAGCCGTACCAAGGGTGGTCTTATCGTTGACATCAGCGGTGTTGAGGCATTCTTACCAGGTTCTCAAATCGACATCAAACCAATCCGCGACTACGATATTTACGTAGGCAAGACGATGGAGTTCAAGGTTGTTAAGATCAACCATGAGTTCAGAAACGTTGTCGTATCTCACAAGGTTCTTATTGAGGACGACCTGGAAAATCAAAAAACAGAGATCGTTTCCAAACTTGAAAAAGGCCAGGTACTGGAAGGTACCGTTAAAAACATCACAGCGTTCGGTGTATTCATCGACCTTGGCGGTGTGGATGGTCTGTTACACATTACAGATATTTCATGGGGTCGTATCGATCATCCGGAAGAAGTGCTTAAGCTTGATCAGAAGATCAACGTGGTGGTGCTTGACTTCGACGATGAGAAGAAACGTATTGCCCTTGGTTTAAAACAATTAACTCCTCACCCTTGGGAATCTCTTGATACAAACATCGAGGTTGGTTCTAAGGTGAAAGGTAAGATCGTTACGGTAGCTGACTACGGTGCGTTCCTTGAGATCATCCCGGGCGTAGAAGGTCTGATCCACGTATCAGAAATGTCGTGGTCACAGCACTTAAGAAGCCCTCAGGACTTCATGAAAGTAAGCGACGAAGTAGAAGCGGTAGTATTAACACTGGATCGTGAAGAGCGTAAAATGTCGTTAGGCATTAAACAGCTGACTCCTGATCCTTGGGTGAACATTGCTGAGCGCTACCCGGTAGGAAGCAAACACAACGCGACCGTTAAGAACATGACGAACTTCGGCGTATTCGTAGAGATCGAAGAAGGTATCGACGGACTGATCCACATCTCTGACCTGTCATGGTCTAAGAAGGTGAACCACCCGCACGAATTCACCAAGATCGGCGAGAAGCTGGATGTAGTGGTTCTGGAAGTTAATCCTGAAGAGCGTAAGCTGAGCTTAGGTCACAAGCAACTGGAAGAAAATCCATGGGAAACATTTGAAACGATCTTTACGCTCGATTCAATTCACCAGGGAACCATTGTGAAGATCACAGATAAGGGCGCGATCGTTAACTTACCTTACGGTGTAGAAGGTTTCGCTCCGATCAAGCACTTAGCTAAGGCTGACGGTAAAAACGCACAAGCGGATGAGACCCTTGATTTCAGAATCATTGAGTTCAACAAAGACACCAAGCGTATCGTGGTTTCTCACGCTAAGATCTGGGAAGAGCAACGTGCAGAAGAAAGAGCTGTTGAAACTGACAAGAAGAAGAAAGAAGCGAAAGCAACTTCTACTGCAGTGAAAAAAGTGAAGGATTCTGTAGAGAAATCTACCCTGGGTGATCTGGCTGTACTTGCGTCGTTAAAGTCTTCGATGGAAACATCAGAAGCTGATGCTGTAAAAGCAAAGAATACCAAAAAAGAAGAAGAAGACGCTGCCGAGTAATCGCCGTTTTCCATCATAATGAAAGCCCCGCATTGTTTTCGGGGCTTTTTTATTTCCGGCCGGCCGATTTTTTTATATATTTGTCCGAACACATGCATACATGAATCAGGGCATCATTCTAAGCAATCCCAGGTTTCAGATCACGATCAAACGGCTCTGCCAGCAATTGATTGAAAACCATAACGACTTTTCAGATTCAGTATTGATCGGCCTGCAACCCCGCGGGATCTACCTCGCGAAACGTATCCATGAAGAGCTGAAAAAGCTCCTTCCCAAGCAACATATTAAACTCGGCAATCTTGATGTCACCTTTTTCCGCGACGATTTTCGTCACCGGGAATCTCCCCTGCTTGCCAATACCACCAGCATCGATTTTATCATTGAGAACAAGAAGGTGATCCTGATAGACGATGTGCTGTACACGGGCCGGACGATCCGTGCCGGGCTGGACGCCATGCTGGCTTTCGGCAGGCCGCAGAAGGTCGAGCTGCTGGTGCTCATCGACCGCCGGTACACCCGTCAGCTACCCGTTGAGCCAGACTATACCGGGATACAGGTAGATTCCATCTCCTCTGAAAAGGTGAGGGTGCAATGGAAGGAGACCGAGGGCGAGGACCAGGTCATCCTGGTGCAGGAAAACTAAAGGACCATTACGAATCAAACATATCATGCAAAAACTGAGTGTCCGACATTTACTGGGAATTAAAGGACTGACTGAAAACGACATACAACTGATCTTTGAAACAGCGGATAATTTCAAGTCCGTGATCAACCGTCCTATTAAGAAAGTTCCTTCCCTGCGCGACATTACAGTAGCCAATCTTTTCTTCGAGAACTCCACCCGTACCAAACTGTCGTTCGAGCTTGCAGAAAAAAGACTGTCGGCCGACATCATCAATTTCGCCGCTTCTTCTTCTTCGGTGAGCAAGGGTGAAACCCTGATCGATACCGTCAACAATATTCTTGCGATGAAAGTCGACATGGTGGTGATGCGTCATCCCTACCCGGGCGCGGCCGTATTCCTGTCGAAACATATCCAGGCACAGATCATCAATGCCGGCGACGGCGCGCATGAGCACCCGACACAGGCCCTGCTCGATGCGTATTCCATCCGCGAAAAGCTGGGTGATGTACGGGGAAAGAAAGTCGTGATCGTAGGTGATATCCTGCATTCGCGTGTGGCCCTGTCGAACATCCTTTGCCTGCAATTGCTGGGCGCGGAAGTGATGGTATGCGGGCCCACTACCCTGATCCCTAAATACATTCATACCCTGGGTGTAAAGGTCGAGCATGACCTGCAGAAAGCGCTGAACTGGTGCGATGTGGCTAACATGCTGCGCATCCAGCTGGAACGCCAGGACATCCGGTATTTCCCTTCGCTCCGGGAGTACAGCATGATGTACGGGCTGAACAAGGAGATCCTTGATTCGCTGGATAAGAAGATCGTGGTGATGCACCCGGGTCCGATCAACCGAGGAGTTGAAATTACAAGCGATGTAGCCGATTCGAGGCAATCCATTATTCTTGACCAGGTAGAAAACGGGGTAGCGATCCGGATGGCCGTACTGTACCTTCTTGCCGGCGGTCAGAATTAATTCTGACATACACTGAAACAGCCTCCGGATGTAATTATTTTTTTACAAAAGCGCCTTCCGATTTCCTAAAATCGCTATCATTTAACCCCAACTTCTGTTATCTTGCAACTTTTATTTTTTATAATGAAAGCAAGAATCTCATCTATCCTACTTTTTATCTCCCTTATCGGTCTTTCATTACACACCTTTGCCCAGACTTCTGCCACCGGCGAAGTAAGAGGCTTTGTGTATGATAAAACGACTGGAGAGCCAATCATCTTTACCAAAGTACTGTTACAGGGAACCATTCACGGGGCCTCTACAGATGTAAACGGTTTCTTCTCGATCACCAAAATTCCACCGGGCAGCTATACGCTTTTAAGCTCGGGTATCGGTCTTGATACCTTTACCATGAGTGTAAACCTGGCGGCGGGACAAAAGATCACACAGAACATTTACCTGAATAAATCGGCTATTGGCCTGAAGACGGTAGACGTAAGCGCAGATAAGACAGAGAAGGTGACCGAAACCCAGGTATCAGTTACGAAGATCACTCCAAAGCAGATCACCGCGATCCCTTCGGTGGGTGGCGAGCCCGATCTTGCCCAGTACCTGCAGGTGCTGCCGGGTGTTGTTTTCACCGGCGACCAGGGCGGGCAGCTTTATATCCGCGGAGGTGCGCCTATCCAGAACAAGGTGCTGCTGGACGGGATGGTGATCTATAACCCGTTCCATTCCATCGGCTTATTCTCTGTGTTTGAAACGGATATTATCCGGAACGTGGATGTGTACACCGGGGGCTTCGGCGCGGAATATGGCGGACGCGTATCAGCGATCATGGATGTAACGACACGCGAAGGAAACAAGAAACGTTTCGCAGGTAAAGTAGCCGTGAATCCTTTCACTTCCAAGCTGATCCTCGAAGGACCTTTCTCCAAATACAAAGAAGGAAAAACCACGACCTCTTATATCTTCTCCGGGAGAACATCATACCTGGAGCAAAGCTCGAAAAGCATCTACAAATATGTAGATACGGCGGGCCTGCCTTATAACTTCACCGACCTGTACGGAAAGGTTTCGATCAATGGTGTGAACGGAAGCAAAATCAGCTTCTTCGGGTTTAACTTCAGCGATGAGGTAAATTACCAGGCTCCTGCCGCCCTGAAATGGAACAGCACCGGCTTCGGTACGCATTTCGTACTGGTTCCGGCCTCTTCGTCGGTCCTGGTTGACGGTACCTTTGCTTATTCAGGATACGAGATCCAACTGAAAGAGCAACTGACCAAGCCACGCAAGAGCGAGGTCAACGGCTTTAACTCCGGCATGAACTTCACCTATTTCCTCGGCAGCAATGAATTTAAATACGGTATTGAATTATTAGGATTCAAAACGAATTTCCTGTTCACCAACGCAGCAGGGAATACGATCCAGCAGGAAGAATTTACCACCGAGATCGCTACGTTCTTTAAATACAAATACAACCACAAGCGCCTGATCCTGGAGCCAAGCATCCGCGCACATTACTACGCATCGCTGAGTGAAATGTCGATCGAACCACGCCTGGCGGCTAAGTATGTGCTGACAGAGAATATGCGACTGAAATTCGCCGGGGGCTTTTACTCCCAGAACCTGATGAGCGCGACTTCCGACCGCGATGTGGTGAACCTGTTCTATGGCTTCCTTTCAGGACCGGACAACCTGCCTAAGACCTTCGATGGCGCTGAGGTAACCTCTGCCCTGCAAAAAGCAAGACATGCCATTGGAGGGATCGAAATCGATTTCCTGAGACACTGGCAGCTGAACATTGAAACCTATATCAAGCACTTCAACCAGTTGACAAACGTGAACAGGGATAAGATCTATAACGATACCCAGGAGAACGCGGACAAGCCTGATTTCCAGAAAAAGGATTTCATTATTGAAAGAGGAAACGCGACTGGCCTGGATTTCGCCCTGAAATACGAATACAAAAAGATCTATCTGTGGGCGACCTATTCCCTCGCTTTTGTTGACCGTTATGACGGGGTGCGTACCTATAACCCGCATTTCGACAGAAG
>CALNCF010000439.1 GCA_937875035.1 uncultured Sphingobacteriaceae bacterium
GATAAACGCGTCTTTGTATTGCTGCGGCATTTGCCCAAACGTTCCGTTCTTCATAAACTCCCAGAACTGCGGGAATGCGCCATTCCTCTTGAGCAACACCGAACCGGCAATGATCTTATTGCAAAGCTGCGGATGCCTGATAGCCATTTGCAACGCGGTATTGCCGCCATTGCTGAACCCGAAAATATCGGCTTTAGGGATACCAAGGTTTTTGAGCAGTGCAGCCACATCGTCAGCATCCTGCTCAAAAGAGATCGCGGAGTTCCGGTCGCCTGTTCGCCCGTGAGCCTGGAGCTCTACACAAATGAGCTGCCTGTGCCGGGCAAGAAGCGGGATCACCCTCCCGAATGTTGTTTGAATGGTAGAGCCCCCACCGTGTAGTAAGACCAGCGGCTTGCCTTGCCCGTAGATCTCGTAATACATACGGATCCCGTTGACTTCCGAATAGCCTTTTTCAGCGATCAAAGTATCGTTTGCGGCTGCTTTCATTTGATGGTTGTTTTCCTGTGCCGGGTTTGAATTGCTGCAGGATGCCAGCGCCAATAACACCCAGGCTACAGAGATGATCGTTGTTTTCATGGTATCAATTTTGATCGAGCAAGGCTTGCATATTTCTTAACATTTGCAGCCAGCTCGGGTATGCTCCTGTTCTTTTTGCCAATTCCTGCGAAACGGTTTGCCGTAACTGCAATTTAGTCTTTCCGTTCTCTTCTGTCAGCAACACAGTGACCAGGGTTTCTCCGGGCCAGTCGGGGTCCATTCCAACATCAGCGGGATTTACCGGGTTGCCGCTTTCATCTGCATTGATCATAGTAAACACGATCTTTGAGTGAGGCAGCACTTCTTTGTATTCACCGATACACCAACAGTCGCCATACTGAGGATTGGAAATACAGGAATGAAACCGCCCTCCTGTTTCAACCTCGATCTCTTTGAAATGAATAGTACATCCCTCGGGAGCATTTCATTAATTTTTTGGGATCTGTCCAGGCATCAAAAACCCTTTCGATACCTGCATGAAAAGTTTCTTCTATAAGAACTTCATTTTGATTGATGTGCTCTTCCATTTTTATTTTTTAGATCTGCGGATATGCTTCTTGGTTTTCTTATTCACCGTACCTGCGCTCTGAGCCTGCAGCTCTTCCTGCTCGACAAAGTTCTTGAGCGCGTTCAATCTTCCTGTCCACAATTTGTGGTATTGCCGCACCCACTCGTTCACTTCGTTTAGCTTTTCGAGCTTTGCTTCGCATAAGCGCTCCCTCCCCGCCTGCCGGATGTTCAGTAAACCGCATTCGGAAAGTACTTTAAGGTGTAATGAGATCGCCTGGCGACTCACGTCGAATTGCTCGGCGATGGTATTCACATTTACAGGCTGCCGGGCTACCATGCCTATTATGGCCCGCCTGGTAGGGTCGGCTATTGCCTGAAAAACATCTCTGCGCGCTTCCATATTATGCAAGTATTTGATTGCAAATATATAGGCAAGTATTCACTTGCGCAATTTTTTGTGAAATTTTAATTTATGAGACTATTCGTATGGTGAGAGCTATACTGAAGGGCGATTGTCTGACCTTTTTTTGTGAGATTACTGATGGCAAAGCGGATCAAAAGGCTTCCATTACACAAGCAGATTAGGGAAATACAGGCAGGGCTCTTACTTCCTTAAGATCTTTTCCATTGCTTTTCCCTTGGCCAATTCGTCGATCAGCTTGTCTAAATAGCGGATCTTCTGCATAAGCGGGTCTTCAATCTCTTCTACCCGGTAGCCGCAGATCAGGCCGGTAATTTTTGAAACATTAGGGTTGATCTGTGGCGCCTGGTTAAAAAAGTCTTCGAAGCTGGTCTTGTTGTCGATGTGCTGCTGCAGGGCGCGCTCATCATACCCGGTGAGCCAGCATATGATCTCGTCTACCTCAGCTTTTGTACGTCCTTTTTTCTCTGCCTTTTGAATGTAATGCGGATATACGCCTGCAAAAGACATTTTAAATACTCTTGTATTGCTTGTTTTCATAGCTGTAGTTAAAGTTAAGTGGTCACTGTCCTCTTTCCATTATCTATAAAAATAAGAATTCTGGCGAGCTCATCGGAACCTTTACCCTGTATACTTTTATGAAATACTTTTTTAGGGAATAGTACTTTAATAAAAAAGCCTTAGAAAAATCTAAGGCTTTTTTGTACCCAGCGCCGGAATCGAACCGGCACAGTTTCCTATCGGTGTTTGAGACCGACGCGTCTACCAGTTCCGCCAGCTGGGCATCTCTGCTGTTTCGGGCAAGGCAGGCCCTTGCTTTTTGATCAGGGTGCAAACTTATTTAAACTATCGTTAATTCGCAACACATATTTTTTGCGGTAATAGATGTCTTTGGCTTCGGCAAGCAGGGCCTGGTTACCGGGCTCGCGGTCGTGACGTTGCAGAAGGCTTTGAAGTGCGGTATCAAGCGTATGCTGCACCTCCTGCACCTGTGCCCGGATACGGGCAAGGGCCTGCGCATCGGGCTCGAATTCGAGCTCCATGAGCGCTTCGTTGATCTCCATCATTTTCATCAGGAAATCCTGGGGCAGCGTATGCTTCTCTCCTTCGCTGATCAGACCGTGCAGGCCGAGCACATATTCGAGGCAGCGCTCCGGCGACGACAATACCTTAAAAGCATTGTTGTTGAGCGTGGAAAGCTGCAGGATCTCTTCCTGCTTCTCTTCAGGCTCGTTTACATGGAAGTCGGGATGATAAGCCTTGCTCTTTTCGTAAAAAATCTTCCGGACCAGGACCTGGTCGGGGAAGAAGGATACCGGTATGTCGTAAAATTCGAAGTAATTCATACTATGGGCCGTTCCCTTATTTCATAAACACTTTCCAGAGGTCGTTGCCAAAGGCAAAGATCATGATGCCGATAAGGATGACAAAGCCTACCATTTGCGCACGTTCCATGAACTTATCGCTGAGTGGCTTACCCTTGACCATTTCAACCAGCAGGAACAAGCTATGCCCGCCGTCGAGCGCGGGGATAGGCAGGATGTTCATAAAGGCGAGGATCATGGAAAGGATCGCTGTAAGGGTCCAGAATTTAAACCAGTCGAAGGTAGAGCCATAGATCTGCGCAATGCCGATCGGTCCGGCTACAGCCTTGGTGGCGGCTACCTCACCCTTGAACACCTTCGCGAGACCTTTCATATTGTCGGTAAGGGTAGTCCATGCCTTGGTGGCGCCAATGGGCAGGGACTGGAAGAAACCGTACTGTACAGTCTTCGTTTTAAAGTCGACCAGCGGGAAGAAACCGATGGTTCCTTCGGCGGCTACTTCTACCGGCAGGTGCAGGGTATCCGTTCCCCTTAACACATCGAGTGTAATAGCGGATGATTTCTTTTCAGCCAGTAAGGGGCGCAGCTCATCCATGAAACGGATGTTGCGGCCATCAGCCCCGATCACCTGGTCGCCCTTGCGGATACCAGCCTTTTCGGCACCGTTTCCGGCGATAAGACTGTCGACCCTGATCTCGATACGCGGCGCGTCGGCGATATAGCTTCCGCGGCCTTTATCAGAGAGATCCTCGAGAAAATTGCCCGGCACTTTAATGGTAAGCTGCTGGTCGCCGCGAACGACACTGAGCTCGGAATTACCCATCAGCACCTCTGAGCTCCAGAGCTCGCTGAAACGCTCGAAAGGCTTACCGTTGATCGCCACCACACGGTCGCCGGTGTGCAGGCCGATCTGCTCGGCCAGCTCGTAGGCAACAATGCCGTGCTTCGCTTCGGAGTTGGGCAGGTAGCTTTCGCCATAGCGGAAGGTGAGCATCCAGAAGATGAAGATACCCAGGAGCACGTTCACCGTAACCCCACCCAGCATCACAATTAAACGCTGCCAGGCCGGTTTGGAGCGAAACTCCCAGGGCTGTGCAGGCTGCTGCATCTGCTCGGTATCCATCGATTCGTCGATCATCCCGGCAATCTTTACATAGCCGCCCAGGGGCAGCCAGCCAATGCCGTATTCGGTATCTCCCTTTTTAAATGAGAAGAGCTTGAAGCCCCAGGCATCAAAAAAGAGGTAAAACTTTTCTACTTTAATCCCGAAAGCGAAATGTCCCAGCTCGTGCAGGCTTACCAGGATAGCCAGACCGCCAATTAGCTGGGCGGCCATAATTAATCCGTTCATGTATATCCTTTAATAATAAATGTATCTGCTCGTTGTACCGGGCAGGCTGTTCAGGCCTGTACCAGGTCACGGGCGAAGATACGAGTTTCTTTGTCGGTGTTCACGTAATCTTCGTAGCCGGCGCTCTTCATAAATGTCACTTTTTGCATACATGCTTCGATCACATCGGACATGCCGAGGAAGGAGATGCGCTCTTCAAGAAAAGCCTGTACCACCACTTCATTGGCCGCATTGATAATGCAGGGCATCGTCCCCCCCTGCCGCAGGGCTTCGTAAGCCAGCGCCAGGTTACGGAACGTCACCGTATCGGCCTGCTCGAAGCTGAGGTTCGGGTAATCGAGGAAGCTGAACCTCGGGAAAGCCGAACCGATGCGCTGCGGGTATGCCAGGGCATACTGAATAGGCAGCTTCATATCGGGCAAGCCCATCTGGGCCTTCATCGAACCATCGGTGAACTGGACGATGGAATGAATGACCGATTGCGGGTGCACAATAACATCAATCTGATCGGGCTCCAGGTCGAAGAGCCAGCGGGCCTCGATCACTTCCAGGCCTTTATTCATTAAAGATGCCGAATCGATGGTGATCTTGGCACCCATGCTCCAGTTAGGGTGCTTAAGTGCCTGCGCCCGGGTTACCCCTGCCAGGGCGGCACGATCCTTACCCCTGAAAGGTCCGCCGGATGCTGTAAGGTAGATCTTCTCGATAGGGTTATGCCATTCTCCGGCTAAACACTGGAAGATGGCAGAATGTTCTGAATCGACGGGAATAATGTGGACGCCGTTCTCTTCGGCCAGCTTCGTTACGAGGTCGCCGGCCACCACCAGGGTTTCTTTATTCGCCAGGGCGATATGCTTTTTAGCACGGATGGCATGAATGGTTGGATTCAGGCCTGCGTAGCCTACCAACGCGGTAAGCACCAGATGTACGTCTTCAAACTGCACCACTTCGCAGAGGGCCTGCGCTCCGCTAAACACCTTGATGGGATGGGAAGCGAGCGCTTCCTTTACAGCAATGTATTTAGACTCATCGGTAATGACCACGGCATTCGGCTGGAATTCGATGGCCTGGGCAATGAGCAGGTCGGCATTGCCGTTCGCGGTTAATACTTCTACCCGGAACTTATCAGGATGCGCGCGGATGACATCCAGCGCTTGTGTACCTATAGAACCTGTGGAGCCTAGGATGGCAATATTTTTCATGCGGTTATTCTTCTAATCATGTGCCTTGCTTATGCTATGTACTGCTGCAGCTCGTCGGCAATGCGCCGGTCGTTCGAGAGGCGGGGCACCTTGTTCTGTCCGCCGAGCTTACCCTGCGAACGCATGTAATCGATGAAGGCATTCTTCGCCAGGATACGGATGTGCAGGGGCTGTAAGATATTCCCCTGGATCAGATCGTAATAATACACGTTCTTCTGTTGCAGCAGCTCATCAACCCGGCTGCGGAAAGCCTCCATATCCGCAGGAGCCTGGACAAACTCGACCAGCCACTCGTGGTATGGAAGCCCACCTTCGGGCGGTGTGACCTGCGGGGCGACGGTGAACTCAACAACCCCTGCGCCCGCTTCTTTTGCAGCAGTCATCAGGGCATATTCCACCTCTTCGCCAATCACATGCTCACCAAAGGCAGAGATAAAATGCTTGATGCGCCCTGTTACCAGGATACGGTAAGGGTCTTTGGAGATGAACTTAACCGTATCGCCAATGCTGTAGCCCCAGAGCCCGGCATTGGTATTCAGAATCAGCGCGTAATTAACGCCCAGCTCTATCTCTTCAAGGGAAAGGCGGCGCGGGTTTTCGGTATGATACTCATCCGCAGGAACAAACTCGTAGAACATGCCTGCATCGGTATTGAGCAGCAGCCCTTTTTCAGTTTGAGAATCCTGGTAGGCGATGAAGCCTTCGGATGCCGGATATGTTTCAACGGTATCGATGGCGCGGCCAATGCTTTGCTCGATCTTGGCACGATACGGCTCGAAGTTCACACCTCCATACACAAAGAGAGAGAACCCCGGGAAAATATCCTTGATCTGCTTCCCTCCCGACCGCTCAATGAGCTTGTCGAAATACATCTGCACCCAGGGCGGGATACCCGAGATGAGGGTCATATTGCGGTGTATGGTTTCTTCCACAATGGCATCGACCTTGGTTTCCCAGTCTTCGATACAATTAACATCCCAGCTGGGCATACGGTTCTTTTGCAGGTACTGCGGAACATGATGTGCCACAATACCCGAGAGGCGGCCCACAGGCACCCCTCCTTTCTGGTCGAGCTCGGGGCTTCCCTGTAAGAAGATCATCTGTCCGTCGACAAATTCGGAACGCCCGGTTTCGGCAATGTAGCAAAGCAGGGCATTACGCGCCGCGCGGATATGCTCCGGCATGGACTCTTTGGTAAGAGGAATATATTTGACACCCGAAGTGGTGCCGGAAGTCTTCGACAGGTACAGGGGCCTGCCCGGCCAGAGCACATCAGGCTCACCGTGTACCACGGCTTCGATATATGGATCCTTAAGCTGCTCGTAATCGCGCAGCGGCACTTGCTTTTTAAAGTCTTCGTACGTATGAATGGTATCGAAGCGGTGATCCCTGCCGAAGCGGGTATTCTTCGCCTTCGCCAATAATTCGTTGAACACACGGCGCTGCTGTGCAACCGCCTGTTTCTTTTTACGGTTGATGCCGGCCACCACTACGGCTGCCAGGATCTTGCTCAGCGTCGATTTTATTCCCATGTGCTTATGTTTTTAAACGGAGTCGCCTACCCCGGGTTCGTCTCTCCATATCCCATGCGCTTTCAGGTCACGGTACATATAGGTGATCATCAGGATGGATACGGGAATGGAGATGAGCATTCCTACCCCAAGGGCAAGCAGCCCTAAGATATTGATCGCGATGATCAGCAGGATCAACAGCACCAGCTTACCCAGGTATCCTTTGGTGATGATATAGCTTTTTAACAGCGCGGCAATGGCGGGAGATTCTGTTTGTACAATGAAATAGGTAGAAAACTGGAAACGCAGCGAGAGCACCAGGAGGGGCACACCTGCAAAGATCCAGAACAGGTAGCGGTTCAGGTCGTTCGCGTAAAAACCGGGGTTCGACATATTGAAAAGCGAGAAGAGAATGAACATGACCAGCAGGGCTGCCACCAGGACAAACAGGTTCGCGATGAGGTACCTGATGGCCTGTGAAAAGGTAGGCAGGATATCGCCGAGCTTAGGCTCTTCGCCCTCGGTAATCTTCAGCGCAATGCGGATCATACCCACACCAAAGATGATCTGCGCGGCGTAGTTCAGCAGCGATACGATATAAAACACCATGGGCATGCTGCCCTTCACGGCTTCCATGAGGATGCTCATGAGGAAGAAGGCCATGTAGAACACAACCTGCAATCCTACCAGCACGGTGAGGTTCTTACGTACGGTATCCCAGGCTCTGCCCGGCAGTGTTGAGATGAGAACTGGCTCCATATATTATCGTGTATTGAGTATGGTCTTTGCATAATTTTCCCAGCTTAAATGGCGGGAGGTTTCGGCTACATTGGTCCGGTTCACAGGGACTTCGATCATGTGGATCATCTCGGCAGCCATGGAAGAGATATCACCCGTTATTTAAGCTGGGAAAATTATGCAAAGACCATACTCAATA
>CALNCF010000440.1 GCA_937875035.1 uncultured Sphingobacteriaceae bacterium
GGGTAAAGAGCTTGTCGATGGAGCTGGCTTCTTTCTGAACCACGAGGTGCAGATCGAAGATCACTTCAGCCTTGCCCTGCTTTTTGAGCTTTCGAGCCATATAGCCCATGGGTAAACCCTGGATGGCAATGGCCCATTGAAAGATAACCTTATCGGGATTAAGGCTTTTAATGAAACGAACGGTTTCGTTCCAGCTTGCCGGGTTGTTGTAATTGGTGATATACGTAACCTTGATATTCGTTCCTGCCAATTGATCGGCCTTGCTGCTGCGGTCGATAAAATCGCGGGGGATGATAGCCGGGTACTGCTGGGTCCAGGAAACAATATGTACCTCGTGTCCCAGCTTGTCGAAGGCTTTTGCCAGCGAGGTATTATAATTGGCAATTCCGCCTTTAAACTGCGGGCCGGGTCCGAAGAGAACAATTTTTTCTGGCATATGCTTTTAACGTAGCCAGCGGCAGACACACAAGCAATGAATAGCGATCCATGCTTACGAACCTGCCGCCCGGCCTGTATATTTTAATCGGTTTTTATTGAGCCTGGGCGTTTGCCACGGCTTTGTCGTACACGCGGCGCAAACCTTCTTCCAGCGACACTTTCGGTTTCCACCCATAGCGTTCGGCTACATAGGTCATATCGGAATGACGTGCATGTACGCCAACCGGCTTATCCAGCAAAGGCTTGATGGTCGGCTTGTATCCTGCGAAAGAGCAGAAGATATCGATGATCTCGAGGAAGGAGTACAAACGACCCGCACCGATATTGATGGCAGAGCCGTCGCTGATGTTATCCATGGCCAGGAAGATGGCATCGATACAATCGTCGATGTGCACAAAGTCACGTCCCTGCTTGCCGCTTCCCCATACTTCGAAGGGATCTTCTTTCTTCGCCGCCCTTGCCGCAATAGCAGGGATCGGGTAGGTCAGGTCCTGGTCTTCTCCGTAACCGGAGAACGGGCGTACGCAGGCTACGGAAATGCCGTAGTGCTTGGCCGCGATGCGTGCAAGGTATTCGCCGGTAAGCTTGGACCAGCCGTAGGTCATATCCGGCTTTCCTAAATTATGCTCGAAGTCGATGTCGCTTTCCTTCAGCGCTACGAAGTCGGTATCCGATTGCAGGTCGACCGGGTAAGCGGCCGATGAGCTCGGGTACATAACACGGGCAGGCTTGTGATTGCAGACCCAGTAAAAGAACTCGGCATCAATAGCCAGGTCCATGGCTACCACCATCGGGTCGCCATCGATCTTGGCACGTCCGCCAACAATGGCAGCGAAGTGAAACACATCGGTAAACTTATCGAATTCGAAGCCATACTCTTTCTGGATGTACTGCTGGTCTTCGATCATCCTGTTCAGTAATTTACGGAAGTCACCATGAAAGAAATACACTCTTCCTTCTTCAAACACCTCGAGGTCCTTGACCGTTCCACCCTGGCCTTTCAGCCATTTGGAGGGATGGATCCCTGTCGACAGGTCGTCGACAATGATGATCTTATCCTGGTTATCTCTTAAGATACGCTTAACTAAGTTGCGCCCTACAAAACCACAGGCGCCTGATACTAAATGAAACTTCATATTCTTCTTTCTATAAACAGGCGGCAGGGCCGTCTGTACAATTGATTATCTGTTTAACATTGGATACGGTCAGATCTCTTTTTCGACCAGGTAATTGTTCCGGTCGCTGGAGTTCCGCGCGATGAGCTCGGCCAGGAAACCGGTGAGGAACAATTGCGTTCCAAGGATGACCAGCACCAGGGCGATGTAGAACAGGGGCTGATCGGTTACATCACGCGAAAGATGCTTGCCCTTGTTGAGGGTGAGCAGCTTGTCGGCAATGATGTAAAAGGAGATCACAAAACCGGTAAAGAACGAGAGGGTACCAATGGTACCAAAAAAGTGCATGGGCTTTTTCTGGAACTTGCCTACGAAGAAGATCGACAGCAGATCGAGAAAACCGTTCACGAAACGGTTCAGCCCGAACTTGGTAACGCCGTACTTGCGGGCGCGGTGCTCTACCACCTGCTCTTCGATCTTGCGGAAGCCGGCCCATTTCGCGATGACCGGGATATACCGGTGCATCTCGCCGTACACTTCAATATTTTTCACTACATCCCTGCGGTACGCTTTGAGCCCGCAGTTAAAATCGTGCAGGTTATGAATGCCCGACATACGGCGGGTAGCATAATTGAACAGCTTGGTGGGAATGGTCTTGGTAATGGGATCGTAGCGTTTCTTCTTCCAGCCGGAAACAAGATCGAGCTTGTCGTCTTTGATCCGTTTGTACAAACCCGGTATCTCATCAGGACTGTCCTGGAGATCGGCATCCATGGTAATGACCACATCGCCCTGCACGGCTTCGAAGCCTACATTCAGCGCGGCGGATTTGCCGTAGTTTCTCCGGAACTTAATGCCCTTTACCTGCGGGTTCCTGGCTTTCAGCTCTTCAATAACCTGCCATGAACCGTCGGAGCTGCCGTCGTCGATAAAAATCACTTCGTACGAAAAACGGTGCTCGTCCATGACGCGCCGGATCCAGTCGTGCAGCTCGGGCAGTGATTCTGCCTCATTCAATAAGGGGATTACTACGGATATATCCATGAACGGTACTTAAAATATTATTCGAACATCGGTTTGTTCTTCTTGGTTACCAGGGCAACCAATAAAGAAAGGATCACTCCCGAAAATACGTAACCTACAAAACCGAAGATCGCAGCCATCGGCGGCGTGGTCCACTTACGGGTCATTTCCATGCCCATGTTGATCTGCTCTTCCGACATTCCCTTACGGATCATGTCTTCTTCGGCCATGTTGATCATCTTATCCATATACTGGGGATCGATATAAGCGAAGAAAATATAATTGAATACCGCTGTGATGAGAGCCGCGAAGATCACGATGAGGGCTCCGGCACCGAATGCGCGGCCG
Source organism: uncultured Sphingobacteriaceae bacterium (assembly GCA_937875035.1). Taxonomy (GTDB): domain Bacteria; phylum Bacteroidota; class Bacteroidia; order Sphingobacteriales; family Sphingobacteriaceae; genus CALNCF01. The sequence goes on from CALNCF010000440.1 coordinate 2,925, forward strand.
TAGCTCATATAGCCGTCCAGCTCCTGGTTCCTGTGGTGCAGGGAACCGAAATAAATACCCGCAATAAAGATCAGGTAGCCGATCACCTGCAGGGCTCCCTGCGGAACGATGTCCATCATATAAAATATGAGGAAGTAGGTGATGCTCGCAAGACCGGTATACAAGCCGAATTTCATCCCGGCATTTAACGGAGATTTCATAGTGGTTTCCATATACGTTGTGGATTTTAGTTTAATCGAGGCAAGTTAAGAAAGATTTGGAAAAAACAGGGAGGCCCTCGTAATATGCATACAGGGAAGCCAGCAGGGCCGCGTCATACGCTTTGTTCTCGCTGAATTTAACGAAGCTGCTGAACAGCTCTTCACTGTACCGGTTGTCGGAGAAGAAAGCCATGAACGGGTAGAAAATATCTTTCACCGCGGAGGTTTCTTTGATCCCTGCAGATACCCTTGCCATTTCCTGCATATCGGTATCAACCAGCAACTCGTTGGCAATGATGTCTTCGTAGATCAGGTGCTCGTCCTGGAACTCATCTTCTTCCACCAGCAGGAATTCTTTCAGGAAGTCCTCGAGGCTTGGCTCTATGTCTTCTTCCTTGCATTCCTTCAGGTACAGGAAGAGGTTGAGCAGCTCGGTGCCACGGTCGATGGTTTCGTCTTCGATCTCTTCCCACTCCTGCGAATCGAGGTAGTCTTCTTCGAGCTTCTGCGCATCGGACGCGAAGAAATTGATCATCAGCAGGTCGAACATAAAATCGCGGAGCGCTTCGAAAGCGGCATCCATGTCTTCAACCTTATCAAGAAAAGGCTTGTCGGACGCGAAGATCTTTTCCAGGCTCTCCACCCATGCTTTCACAGCCACATCGCTGCTTCCTGTCGCTTTGTTCCCGTTGCAGAAACCAGCCCATGCGCCGTGTAAGGCACTCTTTACTTGTTGATCCATTATGATGTCAATTTATACTGATCGTTATTGATAACCGCCAGGGCTTTCCCATTTAAGCGGGCGCCGATAAGCGGAGTGTTCTTTGATTTCGACAGGATGTCGGAAGCCGCAAGGCTCCACTCCTTCTCCGGATCGAATACCGTGAGGTTCGCTTTCGCTCCTTCGCGGATGCTGACCGGCTCCAGGCCAAGAATGGCGCGGGGCTTTTGAGAGAGGCAGCTGATGATGCTCTCGATCTCCATACTTTTTTGCAGGCTCATGCAGGCCAGGGCAAAGGCGGTTTGCAGGCCGATGCTGCCATAGGCGGCAATTTCGAACTCTACTTCTTTATGCTCTTTATCTTCGGGTGTATGCTGCGAGCAGATGGCATCGATGGTGCCGTCTTTAAGGCCGTTCTTCAGGCTTTTTATATCCTGGGAAGTACGCAATGGCGGCCTGAGCTTGAAGTTCGAATCGAAGTCGTGCAAGGCGCTTTCGTCGAAGTACAGGTTGTTCACGCTTACATCGCAGGTTATTTTCAGCCCCTTACGTTTAGCAGCGCGGATCAGGTCCACGCTCCTGGCAGAGGAGATATTACTGAAGTGAATACGGGCATCATTGTATTCGGCAAGGTAGATGTCGCGGGCGATCATGAGCTCTTCGGCCAGGGCGGGAATTCCCTTTACACCCAGCAGGGTGCTCATCTCCCCTTCGTTCATCTTACCCTTTTGGGAGATCGAACGATCGTCGCCGGTATTCATCACCAGTGAACCGATACCCTTAGCATAGAGCAGGGCTCTCGACATCAGCCCGGCATCCTGTACGGCTTGTGTGCCATCGGTAAAGGCTACAGCCCCCGATGATTTCATGTCATACATTTCAGACAGGTCCTTACCTTCCTTATCCCGGCTGATGGTACCCAGGGGCCATACATCGACCAGGTATGCCTGTGCCTTATTGCGGATATATTCTATTTCCGATTTGGAGTGAAGCGGGGGCTGGGTATTGGGCATAAGGGCTACAGCAGTAAAGCCACCGGCAGCGGCAGCATCTGCCCCGCTCTTCAGGTCTTCTTTGGGCTCATGGCCTGGGTCGCAGAAATTGACATTCAGGTCGAGCCAGCCCGGGGATACATGCGCTCCTTTCCATTCCAGCTTGCGGATCCCTTCCTCTTTGATGGACTTCCCGATCTTCGCGATCGTTCCGTTCTGAACCAGTATGTCTACCTGTTTACCATGATGCGGGGAGTTGGGATCAACTACTTTAACTGATTTGAGGAGTAATTTCATATACGTATTAGGAGTTTCCTGGTGCGCTGAACCTGTTCCAGAACACGAGGAGCAGGATTTCTATACCCAAAAATATAAGGGCCAAAATAACACATATTTTCCATAAGCGGGTACCGAAATTTTCATCGCGTATGGTTTTGGTCAGGGAGTTTTTCTCTTCATCGATCACGTTCATTCTTTTCTGCGAGAGCTGTTCCAGCTGCTGCGCTGCGGTATACCGCAGGCGCGATTCGGAGCGGTCGAAGTTGAAAGCATAGCAGGCCCGGCGCAGGCCCTTCTCGAGCAATTCGTAGTTCCCGGCCTCTTTTACGAGATCGGACGTAAACAGGCGGCTTTCTCCGTCGGCAATGCGCACATCGGGGATCGCTTCAAAATCGCCCTTGCGGATCTTCAGCTCGTTCTTCTGACCGGCTGTCAGAGGGTCGCTCTGCAAGCTGGTTTCCCGGCCAATGGTATAAGCCAGGGGATAATCCTTCTGGGCGATCATGGCCGCACGGTAGATCATAGGCAGGAAGAGGGCATGCTTAGCCAGGTTCCCCGCCTCGGTATTCAGAGAGGCAGTGAGCAGGTAAAAGTGCCCCGAACCCAGGCGGTAATCGCTCAGCAACGATGCCCCGGTTTGCAGGCGCATAAGCTGCTCGCGGTTGCTACGCGATACTTGGGTAGTTGCCCAGTACTGCCGGACCTGCGGCAGGTCCATATTTTCGGGAATCTTGCCGAACCCCCCCTGGAATAGACCGGCCTTGAGGTTGATCTCCTCTACCTGCGTAGCCGTTTGCTGAATACCCTTTAACAGGTCGGCATTCATGGCTTGCAGGAGGTTATTATAGGAGGCAATGTCGGCATCGGGTGGCGGGATCAGGAACACCGAGCCCCCGGCCTTTACGAATTTCTGCAGCTCGAGGCTTAAGCCGGACGAGATATTACGGATGCCTTCAGCTACGATCAGCTTATAGCTGCCCAGCGTGGCATAGTTCAACTGGTTATAAGGACTGGTGCTGAGCCTGAAATAAGGGTCGGCAGCAAACGCAGCACCAATATAGGGTTCTTTCTGCTCCCCTTCGATCTTGAGCACGGGAATCTCTTTCTGTACCCGGTAGCTGAAATAATAACGGTCGTCGAAGCTGATCGGGAAGTCTGTGATCTGGACTTCGCCCTGCTGCCAGCCATCGCCCGAAAGCGTATAGTTCAGCGTATCCAGCGCCATGGCATGGGCCTGTATCGTGAGGCTGCCGATGGCTTTCTGCTCTCCGTTAATGATAAGCTTGACAGGGATGTTCTCAGCGGTTTCTTTAGAATCATTATACACGCGGATCACAAGCTGTTCGGCTTCGCCGGGCTTGTGCACGGGCGACAGGAAATACACGGAATCGAGGGATATATTGGCGGCCTGCGGAGCTTCCAGCGGGATAAGCTGGTAAAATACGGAGGAATCGGGTTGCAGGCTGCTGTTCGGCGGAAGGAAATTCTCCTGGAAGTCGCTGATGAAGTAGGCGATCTTGTTCTCCTGTCCGAGGTTATAGAAAACGGCTTTCTGGCGGTTCATCACCTGCTCGAGGCTGCGCACAGCAGGCGATACCCGGATAGCGGACAGGGCTTCGAGGAACTCATCACGGCTCATCATGCGCTGATATTTTCCTTCAAAATCGTTGGTAAGCAACTGGAAGCGGTCGTTCAGCTTATAGGCCATCGCGATCTCACGGGCCTTGCGCCGGGCTTCGTCGAGCAGGCTCCCCTCTCCGTTCAGGGATTCCATGCTGTAGGAATTGTCGATGTATATGCTCACGGCATTGGTGCCGGTACGCAGACTGGAATGCTCGCGGGGAATATAGGGCTGGGCGAAAGCCAGTACCAGGAAGAACAGGGCCAGCAACCTGGCGGCCAGGATGAGCAGGTGCTTTAAGCGGTTGCGGTTGGTGGTCTCTTCCTTTACTTCCTTAAGAAAACGCACATTGGTAAAGGCAATGCGTTTAAACCTCCTGAAGTTAAATAAGTGTATAAGGATCGGTATCGATAAGGCCGATAAGGCGAACAGAAATCCCGGGTATAAAAAGCTCATGCCAGTCAAAAATAAGTTAAAAATAGCTTAAATCATCGAAAACGCGGGATTTAAATTTGCTGCATAAATGCAGTTGGATGTCTAACGAAATAAATCCTAACTTTATCCTCAGCAAAAGGTAACAAGCTTGTTAAGGGCAAATGAAGCAGGTGAAAGTTCGTTATCATGCATAAAAAAAATACTCATGTATATTATACCAGCCATTGATATTTTAAACGGGAAAGTAGTGCGCCTGACCGAGGGTGATTATAAACGGGTGACCGAATATAACCTGAGCCTGAAAGAGGCGATCGCGCAGTTCTCTTCCAACGGAACGGACTTCGTACAGATCATCGACCTGAACGGAGCCAAGGGTGATTTCAGCAACCAGCAATTCGTGCTGGACGCGCTGAAAGGTTCGCCGATCAAGGTACAGTATGGCGGCGGGGTACGAAGCATCGAAAAAGTGAAAGAGCTGATCGACCTGGGCTTTCACCGTATTGTGATCGGTACCCAGGCCATTACCGAACCTGATTTCCTGGAGAAGCTCAGCCAGGAGATCTGCGGGAAAGAAAGCTGCTCGGACCAGGTGGTGATCGCCATTGATGTGCTCGACGGGATTATTAAGCACAGCGGCTGGACGGAATCGGCGGATATGGAGCTGCTGAAATACATTGATAAATGTGTGAGCCTGGGCTACTTCCGTTTCCTCTGCACCGACATCAGCAAGGACGGGCGCATGGAGGGGATCAACACGGATCTTTACCAGCAGATCAAATCACAATATCCTTTCATCAAGGTGATCGCTTCGGGCGGGATTTCTTCCGTAGAAGACTTCAAAGCCTTGCAGGATGTGAAAGTAGAAGCAGCCGTTGTGGGTAAAGCCATTTACGAGGGCATGCTTAAAGTAGAAGACATTAAACGCTGGAACCTGCAATCACTGGTTAATTTTTAATGATCGAAGTACAACAGGCAGCAGCCCTGCCGGGCCATCAGCATCCTATCTATACGGTTAGCAATTCCCGAAAAGAGCATATCATCTTTACCGGGGGTGGCGAAGCCTCCGTGGTTGAATGGAGCCTGAAAACGCTTCAGCCTATCAAGATCCTTTTTAAAACCAGGGGCAGCATTTATGCCCTGCATTCCCCCGAAGACCTGAACCTCCTGGTCAGCGGCGACCGTACCGGAGCGATCTTCGCTTTCGATTTTGAAAAGCAGGAGCTCGTAAAAGAGCTGAA
>CALNCF010000441.1 GCA_937875035.1 uncultured Sphingobacteriaceae bacterium
GCCGGGATGACAGAAACCGAGCAAAACCCTGCTAACGACACGATGTTCGCAAGACAGGAAGTGGTAAGCGACTCGGTATATGCGCGCGACAAAGGCGCTGCAGCGGGAAGCCTTGGTATCGGCGCAGGTAACGGTGGTTATATCGGGCAGAACTATGAAGTATCCAACACCGGTACGGTCGCATCCATTACCTGGGCTGTAACGCGTGGGTACACCAATGAAAAGATGAGCGCGGTGATCTGGAATATGTCGGCAGGCAAGCCTTCGGCCATCGTTGCATCTACAGATACGATGATATATACCGACCAGAATGCGGGTATGTACACACTGCCTATTCACGGCGGACCGGTTACATTAACACCGGGCACCTATGCCGTAACGGTGGTTGAGTTCGACTCTACCCTGGCAGTAGCAAACACGGCAGAGATCTTTACCCCGAGAACACAATGGGTATACTGGCCTACGATCCCGGGCGGAACCTGGGCGAATGTGGAAACATTCGGCGCTTCATTCAGCAAGCCTTTTATTATCAGGCCTAACTTCAGCCCTTGCGTTCCGCTGATCGATTCAGTGGCTACTACAGGCGCTTCCTGCGGACAATCGAATGGTACCGCGACCGTGGCAACACTGGGCGGAGGACCATTCCATTTCCTGTGGAGCAATGGCGATACGACCCTGACAGCAACAGGACTGGCTACAGGATTACACAGCGTAACCGTAACAGATCAGGCTGGTTGCAGCAGCACCTTACAATTTGATATTATTAACCAGGACGGACCTGTTATTACACAGGTAAGCGCAGTACCTCCGTTGTGTCATGTGTTTATGTCGACCATGACCGTAACCGTGAATGGCGGAACCCAGCCTTACTCCTACCTGTGGAGCACCGGCGATACCACCGTACAGATCATGGTAACCGCTACCGGCACCTATTCCGTTACGATAACGGATGCGAACGGATGCTCGGTAACTTCAGAGCCAACTACAGTCACGTTCCCGGATGAGCTTACTTCTTCGATCACGGCGACCGACGAAACCTGTGCATCATGTAATGACGGTACGGCTACCGTAACTGCGAATGGCGGAACTCCTCCATACTCCTACGCATGGTCGCCGGCAGGCGGAAGCGATTCCAGCGCAAGCGGACTTGCACCGGGCACTTATACGGTTGTAATTACCGACGCCAACGGATGTCCGGCATACGACACCGTAACCGTTGAAGCATTTATCGCCTCCGGTTTGAACAGCCATACGAATGCACTGTTCAGTATTTACCCGAACCCGAATAAGGGCAGCTTCCAGCTGAAAGGCAGCGCTAAGCTGAACGGACAGGTAAAACTGGAAGTGATGAATACCATCGGACAGGTAGTATTTACGCAAAATCTGAACCTGGGTAATTCAGGCGAAGCCGCTACCGTGAATACCCAACACCTCGTACCTGGTACCTATACCCTAAAGGTAACCGGCAAAGACCAGCAGATCAGCCATCATAAAATGGTGATCAACTAAGCGGTTAACTACATAATCTTAAAAAGAAGCGCGGACGGGAAAACTGTTCCGCGCTTCTTTTTTTTAATGACATCCGCCAAAGAAAAAATATCTTAGCGATATGGCATTCTACGACATACCTAAAGTCCGGCGCGACCTGCTTGTGCAGGAAATACGGGAAAATATCCGGCTGGACCTTTCAGGCACCCGCCGGGAACAGTCGTTAGCTTATTATGATGATGAGGATACGTACATCCGCAAGAGCGCTTACCTGGCTACCGGGCGCCTGTACCTGCAGGACGAAACGCTTCGCGAAAACATCTTAGCCTTCCTGGAAACATGCAGCCTGGATCCTTCTTACAAGATCCGGCATTCGGCCATGCAAGCCGCCGGGGAGATCGGTATCAAAGACTTTGAAGCAATAGAATATTTATTAGAGAAGGGACTGTTTGACGAGCACCACAGCGTGCGCAATGCCGTGATCGGCGCCCTCAATAAAACGGGAGAAAAGAATCCCGGTCCGGCGCTCCGCTTTGCCAGGCGTTTCCTGCATCATCCTGACAAGGAAATACGCCGGGAGATCTGTCACGGTATAGAGCTGCGGGGGCGTACACATCCGCAGGACATATTGCCATTGCTGGCAGAACTGCAATCCGATCCGACGGCACGGGTACGTAATACCCTCATCCATGTGATCGGGCAGATCGCCTATAAGAAGGGCTGCCTCGAAACGGTGACCGGGGCACTCCGATCCTGGGAAAACAAGGAGCTTGTGCACAAAGCGCTGGAAGAGATTATCGATGTACATCACCGCTATCGTAACTTTGCGGTGAGAACAGCCGAAGAGGCGCGTGCCTATATCGAACAGCATTTCGGACGAACCAATGCTCATCACTGATTAGTTACAGCGTGTGTATACCATTAAGAGGGATCAGGCGGTTAATACCTGGTCGTTATACAATGCCGACAGGTAAACAGATTTTAAAAATAAGTGAATAAAATGTTTGTACTCTTGCACATCCGTTTGATCCAGCTACGCAGGATACTGGCCGGCCTCGGGCTCTTTTACAGCCTGCTGGTGCTGTCAGCAGCGCTGCTGCTCATCATCTTCAGTTATTTCGGATACCGGCACGCACCCGACAGCTATTACCTTTCGGGAGGCGTGGTACTGGCGCTGCTGCACATTCATCTCAACCGTAAGGACAAGGTATTTATCTCCCGGCATTTGGCGCCGGCCTGGCTCCTGATGAGCGTGGAATACCTGGCTTTCAGCCTGCCCTTTACACTTGGTATGCTGGCCAGCGATCAATGGTACCTGTACCCCCTGTTTGTGATCGCGGTTCTGCTCCTGTCCAGGCTGACCCTGAGCTACCGCAGCAAAACACGTTATGTTTTTTTAGGCAGGATCATCCCTGCCCGGCTCTATGAATGGATAGCTGCCGGCAGGAAGACATTCCCCTTGTTCATCCTGCTATACCTTGCCTCCTTCGCCCTCTGCGGGGTAAAGTCCGCTCCGCTCATATGCCTTTGGCTCATTAATGGGATACTGTGCGCTGCTTTCCAGGAAAACGAAAGCCTGGCCCTGCTTTACAGCAGGCACCGGCATGCGAAAACATTCCTCCGGGATAAGATCCGTTCATACCTTATGATCCAGGCACTGCTCTTCCTGCCTCCCCTCCTGCTCGCTTCATTCTTTATACCCGGCTGGATCGGTATTCACATATCTTTCTGGTTCTTACAGATGCTGCTGCTGGCCTGTACCATCACCCTGAAATATAAAAGCTATGAGCCTGCCGCGCCATCGGGGAGCAGCGTTCTCATGTCGATTGTGCTGCTATCGGGCATTATCCCCTTTCTCCTGCCCCTGCCAGCACTCTTACTGGCCTGGAGCTATCCTAAGGCCCTGCATCAATTAAACCGGTATTTCTATGATTACGATTAACAACCTCCTGGTTCAATACGATGAGCATATCGTGCTCAACTACCTGTCGGCTTCCTTCGAAACGGGACAGGTGCATGGCATCGTGGGACTGAATGGCGCCGGCAAGACCACTTTCTTCAATACCCTTGGCGGATACCAGCGTGCCGATGCAGGCGAGATCAGGCTGTCGGGGAAGAAACCTTCGCGCAGCGATTTCGCGTACCTCGAAACCAACAGCTTCTTTTATGCCTCCATCACCGGGAGAGAATACCTGGCGATCTTCCCGCAAAGCAATGCTTCCTTCCGGCTCGACTCCATGAACAGCCTGCTGGGTGTACCCCTCGATGAGCTCATTGAGCATTATTCCACGGGGATGAAAAAGAAGCTGGCCCTGCTCTCGGTTATCAAGCGGGATAAGCCGGTGTATATCTTCGACGAACCCTTTAACGGGCTGGACCTGGAGAGCAACAAGGTGCTGGAGCTGATCATCAGGAACCTGGCGGCCAAAGGCAAGACCATTTTCATCTCCTCGCATATCCTGGAGCCCCTGTTGCAGGTATGCCAGCAGATTCATTACCTCGATCACGGCACCTTTGCCCGCTCCTACCTGCAACCCGAATTCGGCAGCATCAGCGGACACCTGTTCGATCTTCTGGGAAAAGAGATGGAAGAGCAGATCGGCAGGGCAGTTTAGGCTTTTTCTTTCCGCTATCTGAAAAACATTCTTCACAAATAGATGTTTAAACTTATATTTGAATCTGTACCGAACAGAATGAATAGAAAAGATTTTATAAAAGCCTTAGCTTTATTACCATTAAGCGCCGCAGCCATGAAACTCCAGGATCTCCGGAAGGTGACAGACACCTTCCAAAACACCAGTCTAATGCCCGTTTGGTTTATCGGTCACGGTAACCCTATGAATGTAATCCAGGATAACCCCTTCACCCGGAAGCTGATGGAGATGGGAAAGTCTGTTACAGAAAAACCCAATGCGATCCTCGTCGTTTCAGCCCATTGGCTCACCATGCGCAACACCTTTGTCACCGTCACGCCCAAGCCTGAAACCATTTACGATTTCGGCGGCTTCCCGGAGGAGATGTACCAGATCAAATACCCTGCGCCCGGCGCGCCTGAAATGGCACGGGAAGTAAAGAATATGGTGAAGAGCATAGAAATACAGGAGGACGATCACTGGGGACTGGACCATGGCTCATGGACCGTGCTGAAGCATATGTTCCCGGAGGCTGATATCCCGGTGTTCCAGATGAGCATCGACTATTCAAAGCCACCGCAATTCCACTACGACCTTGCCCGTGAGTTGATGGCATTGCGCCGTAAAGGGGTCCTTATCATAGGCAGCGGGAATATCGTGCATAACCTGCGCCGCGCCGATTTCCATAATACGGAAAAGCCTTATGACT
>CALNCF010000442.1 GCA_937875035.1 uncultured Sphingobacteriaceae bacterium
TGCACCTGTTTGTACCAAGCTTATCATGGCCGCAGGTTTACATGGTTATCGCGCTGATTTACCTCGCACAATCGGTACTGCCCGGCTTCGCCATTACCGAGCTCGGGGTACGTGGTTCGGTCGCGATCTTCTTCTTTGGTTTTCTTACAGCCAGCCCGGGTACGGTGCTCCTGGCTGCTTTCAGTTTATGGCTGATTAATATTATCTTGCCGGCCTTAACAGGTACCTATTTCATCATTAAAGCTCATCTCTTTGATAACCGCCTTTAGCATCATTTCCATTGCCCTCAGCTTCTTTTACCTTATCCTGCTGCTCTACTTTTTATCCGGATGGGTCAAGACGAAAACACCCGTGAAGCCTGTTACAGATCGACGGGTTACGGTGAGTGTGCTGCTGCCGGTGCGGAATGAAAGCGCGAACATCGAAGGCCTGATCCGCGACATCCTCGAGCAAAGCTATCCCGCATCGCTTACAGAGATCATTTTGATCGATGATCAGTCTACCGACGATACGGTGGCGAAGGCGCTGGCTTTCAACTCTCCGCAGATCAAAATCATCCGGCTGGATGAATCGGAAACGTTGAATTCCTATAAGAAGAAAGCGATCTCGGTAGCCATTGCACAAAGTGATGCCGAGCTTATTATCATGACCGATGGCGATTGCCGGGTGGGTAAGGAATGGGTTTCATCCATTGTCGGTTTCTATCAGGCAAACAACCTGAAGCTGGTATCGGCTCCGGTGAGCTTCTTCCGGGAGAAGAGCCTGTTTGAACGGCTGCAGACTATCGAGTTCCAGTACCTGATCGGCGTAGGCGGCGCTGCGATCCTTCATGGTAAGCCCATTACCTGCAACGGCGCTAACCTGGCTTACACCCGTGAGGTCTTTCACGAGGTACATGGTTTTGAAGATATAGATGATATTGCTTCCGGCGATGATGAGCTGTTCTTGCATAAGGTAGCTGCGAAGTACCCCGAACAGATCGGGTTCCTGAAAGACCCGAGAGCGATCGTTCATACCTATGCGAAGGAAACCCTGGGCGAATTTATTGAACAACGTAAGCGCTGGGCATCGAACAGTGTAAAATATAAGGATAAAGGGATGATGATGTGGATCGTCGGACTGGTATTTCTGTTTAACCTGTCACTCCCGCTGAACCTGTTAGCCGGCTTCTTTGTGCCGGTATTATGGAAAACGCTGCTGGTGCAGATCGTGATGAAATGCATTGCCGACGGGGTATTTATTTACGCTACCCTGCGCTTTTTCGATAAAAGGCGGTATATATTTTATCTCCCGATCGTCGAAATCTGCTATACGCTTTATATCTTAACCATCGGATTGTATGGCTTCATGGGAGGCTCGTACAGCTGGAAAGGAAGAACCGTAAGATGAGTGATAAAATAGAGAAACCATATGCGAAAGTAATTGCCAGGATGCGCAGGAATGTGATGGCGATGATCGGGCTGGGCTTTATTGTGATCGCGCTGATCGTATCTGTCTGCGGTTACCTGATCATGCCCGATCAAACGCCTATGGCCAATGAAATGCACCTGGAGATCAGCATTAAAAAGCCGCTCAGCCAGGCCGATTTTATCAGGATTCCCAAAGAGCAGCAATTGAAGGAGCAATCCTTTCTAACTACAATGTGGTATGGCAGACCTAACGCCGATGTATTGATCCCGGTTGACTCATATTCATTCGGAAAGGATTCGGTCACGGTGAGGCTTACCGATGGCGACGGACAGGCCAGGACATATGCGTATGCCGACCTGGGTGTTCCTGCGGAAGCAGCCGCCCGTCCGGGACAAGTGATCGTTCATAAAACCTTTGCGCTGGGTACCGATCGTTATGGTCGTGATATGCTGAGCCGGATTATCCTGGGCACCCGGGTGTCGCTTTCGGTGGGCTTTATCGCGGTGCTGATCTCGGTGATCGCAGGGGTTACGCTCGGTGCCTTAGCTGGTTTCTACCGGGGCTGGGTGGATGATCTGATCAGCTGGTTCATCAACGTGATCTGGTCCCTGCCTTCTCTGTTACTCGTGATCGCTATTTCCTTTGCCTTGGGTAAGGGCTTCTGGCAGGTCTTTGTAGCCATTGGCTTAAGCATGTGGGTAGAAGTGGCGCGGATGGTACGCGGACAGATCCTGGCGATCCGCGAGGTGGAATACGTGGAAGCAGCCAGGGCCATGGGCTTCTCAGGCTTCCGCATCATATACAAACACATCCTCCCTAATATTATGGGCCCTTTGCTGGTAGTAGCCTCTGCCAATTTCGCCTCTGCTATTTTACTGGAAGCCGGACTGAGCTTCTTAGGCTTCGGGGCGCAGCCTCCTATGCCTACCTGGGGCTCCATGGTGAAAGAACACTATGGCTATATCATTATTGATGCTGCTTACCTCGCGATCATCCCCGGCGTAGCCATCATGATGCTGGTATTCGCATTCAATATCTTCTCCATCGGCCTGCGTGATGCCATGGATATGAAAGCAGGAAATACTAATGTGTAGGAGAGGAAGCCAGCGCTTTCTTCTGCGCCGCTTTGTTCCAGAGATCCATCCTGATCAATAATGCAATGATGAGGAAGAAGAAAGAGCCATTCTTGTCCACTTCCATCATATCGCCTAATACCAGGTGGATCAGTAAGACCAGCAGGGAAAGGAAGCAAGCCATGGATAGCTTCCGGATCAGGGCAGAGCTTGCGTCCCGGTTAATACGATAGGCATAGAGGAACATGGCCAGGTACAGGATCACGAAGCATGAGAATCCGAAGACCCCTTGCTCACTGAAGATCATCAGGAAATAATTGTGTGTGCTAGAGTGTTCCGGGTTATGGCTGAGATAGGTAACGAAGATGGGGTTTACATAGCGTTTATATTCGGGATAAAAGGTATTGTTCCCGGTGCCAAACCAGAAGTTCGCCCTGATCATATTCACGGCCGCTACCCAGCGGTATACCCGTTCCATTCCCGATACATCCTCCATGTTATAAGTAGCCTGCAAATGCTTTTCGAAGTTGTCTTTGTTGAAGACGGTCTTTGTATAGTCGGGTGCGAACTCAACGAATTTATTATTATGCCCGAGGTAGATGCAGATGCCGGTTACCGCGACCAATGCAAGGACCAGGGCAGGCTTGAAGAGCCGCGATCTGAAAACAAAATAGGCCGGAACACACATCAGCACCGCGATCCAGGTGGTACGGGTATAGGAGGTTCCGATGGCAAAGAGCAGCACCCCGATGCCGGCGATAACGAGCCACGCTTTTTTAGGCTTCTTCTTAAACCAGCTTACCGCAAACCATATAAAGGGAAGGATAATGCCCATGGTGCAGGAATAGATCACGTGATCGGAATAAAAAGGCTGCCCTGCCCGTTTGATCTTATCGAATGCAAAGCCATCTGCAGCATGCCTGATCACC
>CALNCF010000443.1 GCA_937875035.1 uncultured Sphingobacteriaceae bacterium
CAGATATTAAAAAAGATATGGAAGCCCCGCACCCGATGGATCGCCTGGTATGCGGCGACGTAGGCTTCGGGAAGACGGAAGTGGCGGTACGCGCGGCTTTTAAGGCTGTAGCCGACAGCAAGCAGGTGGCAGTGCTGGTTCCGACCACGATCCTCGCTATGCAGCATAGTAAAACGTTCCGCGAACGGCTCAAAGATTTTCCATGTACCGTCGATTATATCAACCGTTTTAAAACGCCGAAGCAGATCAGGGAAACCCTGCAAAAGGTATCCGATGGAAAGATCGACATCCTGATCGGTACCCACCGCCTGGTAAGCAAGGATGTGAAGTTCAAAGATCTTGGCTTACTTATTATTGACGAGGAACAGAAATTCGGTGTGGCTACCAAGGAAAAGCTGAAAGAGATGCGGGTGAATATTGATACCCTCACCCTGACGGCTACACCGATTCCGCGCACACTGCATTTCTCGCTGATGGGCGCCCGCGATCTGTCGATCATCAACACGCCGCCGCCGAACCGGCAGCCGGTTACCACGGAGCTGCATGTATTCAATGAGAAGATCATCAAGGAAGCGGTAGAGTTCGAAGTGGGACGTGGCGGACAATTATTCTTTGTGCACAACAGGGTACAGGATATTGATCTTATCGCCGGCCTGATCCAGCGTTTATGCCCGGGTGTACGGGTATGTGTGGGCCACGGACAGATGGATGGCGATAAGCTGGAAGAGGTGATGATCCGCTTCATGAATAACGAATACGATGTGCTCATAGCCACGACCATTATCGAGTCTGGCCTCGACATTTCCAATGCCAACACGATACTGATCAATAACGCGCATCACTTTGGTTTGAGCGACCTGCACCAGATGCGTGGCCGGGTAGGACGTTCCAACAAAAAAGCGTTCTGTTATTTGCTGAGCCCACCCCTGTCTACCCTCAGTCCTGAAGCACGCAAGCGTTTGAGCGCCATTGAAGAGTTTTCGGAGCTGGGCAGCGGGTTTATGGTAGCGATGCGCGACCTCGATATCCGGGGAGCAGGAAACCTCCTGGGTGGAGAGCAGAGTGGCTTTATTGCGGAGATCGGTTTCGAGATGTATCATAAGATACTGGATGAAGCGATCCAGGAATTAAAGGAAGATGAGTTCAGGGATGTATTCAGGGATGAAGCTCCGCGGCCATACGTAAACTTCTGCCAGATCGATACCGACCAGGAATTGCATATCCCCGACGAATACGTCACCAATATTTCAGAACGTCTCAGCCTGTATACCGAGTTGAATAAAGTGCAATCAGAAGAAGGGCTCCGCAGCTTTGAGAAACATCTCGAAGACCGTTTTGGTCCCGTACCATCCGAAGTAAAAGAACTGGTGAACACGATCCGTTTGCAATGGATCGCCCGGGAGATCGGCTTTGAAAAGCTCAGCCTGAAACAACAGGTTCTGAGAGGATATTTTACAGCTAACCCTTCCTCGGGATTCTTCGAATCCCCCGTGTTCAGAAGCATCCTGGAGTTTGTGCAGCGTAACCCACGTGGTGTGCGCATGAAAGAAGGAAAGTCGACCCTGATGCTTGTATTCGAGCAGGTACAGGGCATTGAGCAAGCGATACATTTACTGCGAAGGATACTTCCCGAAGCGCAACCTGAAGAGGCCTGATCTTGTGTATTACCGCATAAAAAAAGTCACGCTGTTGGGCGTGACTTTTTTCGTTACAGGAGGTTAATTTATTTAACCACGTTGAATTTGTTTACTGTTTTCTCTGTATTGGTCTGGATCTCGTACAGGTATAATCCTGCAGCAAGATCAGATACATTGATCTGCACCTCGTTCTGTCCTGCATCTTTCAGGCCTTGTTTCAGCTCTCTGATCACCTTACCTGTCAGGTCGAGCACACGCACGGCTACATCCGAGCTGTTTCCAAGCTCATATCTTACCGTTAATACATCAGCCGCCGGGTTAGGGAAAGCGATTACCTCGCTCAGCATTTTAGCAGAACCGATACCGGTGGTTCCGTTTACATAGCTGATGCTCATGCAGCTTGAATTGTTAGTGCTTACCGGGTCGGTAGCGCTGCCCGCAGGGCCTCCATACACATAGCCCAGGATGCAGAAGTCCATCGCTCCGGTCGGAACATCAGTGTTCAGGGTCAGGTTGCCGGTAATGCGTATCGCTTGTCCCATGGTTACTTCTGCCGAGCTGATCGGCGCACCTACTACAGTCGCGAGCTTGTTGTTCAGGAGGATACCGAAAACAAGGGTGTCGCCTGCAAAGATGCTTGCCGGTCCGTGGTTCGTTGCCAGGATCTCGATCGCGGTTGCTTCGCCACGTGTAACCGTAGCGTTTAATGCAGGCTTTACAATAGAATAGCTCATGTCAACCTGTCTTTGTGCGAAGGTTGCCACAGACAATAAAAGGAATAATACTGCTAAGTAAATTTTTCTCATAATTAATAAGTTTGTAGTAAAGGGTTAATGTTTAAGGCGATAAATATAGTGTAATATCAATCACACTCAAACAAAGTGCAAGTACCTTAAAGCAGGTATGCAAAGCATAAATAAGCAAGGCCATACTTTCAACAATAATGCGATATTTGTTGCCATATAAATAATTATGACACCGGCAGAAATCAATATAAAATGGAAAGAATTAATTTCGAGGATCGCTTCGGAATTTGATTCGGATGAGCCTGATATTAAGGTATTACTCTTCCTTATCGGGGTACAGGAATTAGGAAAAGGCCCTAAAAAATTCTCCAAACGGCAGAAGGAAGAGCTGATGCACATTGCTACCTGCCGCCTGCTGAGCGAGCTGGGTTTTTATGAGCTCGAAGGGCTCGACCAGGACGGGTGGCCGCACTGGAAAATGGTGAAGCCGGTTCCGGCATACACGCTCATGGAGCAGGAGAACCTCATCAAAGGGCTGATCATCCATTATTTCGAAGAGCATAGCTGAGAATACCTGTTATCATTAATGTATTTTTATCCTTATTTTCATCGTCTCAAATAATTACAGATAATGAAAAGAATAACTTCTCTCCTGCTGATCCTGGTATGTGCCGTTTCAGTCTCGCTGGCTGCGAACGATAAGAAATCAAAGAAAACAAAGGGTACCTATGTAGAAATAACAACGGATTACGGAGCCATGGTGATCAGGCTTTATGATGAAACGCCTCTTCATAAGGCACAATTCCTGAAGCTGGTAAACGAGCATTTCTATGACAGCCTGCTGTTTCACCGGGTGATCGAAACATTCATGATCCAGGGTGGAGACCCGACTTCCAAATACGCGCCTGCAGGTGCGATGCTCGATAATAATTATACGGTGTATGGCG
>CALNCF010000444.1 GCA_937875035.1 uncultured Sphingobacteriaceae bacterium
GAATACGAAATTGGCGCATTCGCCGTGAATGGGCGCATAGTCGTCCTTCCAGCAAACGGCCGCTTCCCATGCAGCCGAGGCTTGCGCGGCAATATCCTGAGCAGCATCCTGCAGCCCGGCAGCATGCAGCGCGCTCAGCAGGTGAGTGGCTACATTCCCCGACCCTATGCCTGTGATGTTCATGCGTTTGCTCTTTTCACTTCTTTTACCCGTCTCCAGATCGACATCAGGAAACCGATCACCATGATGATGGTTCCTCCCCACAAGAGATTGATGTATGGGAATAAGATGGCTTTCATGATGATGTAGTCGCGTTGTTTCGGAGGCTTCTGCAAGAATACCAGCTCGATCTTTCCTTCGCGCGGATCGATCTTGGTGAAGCGGAACTTCGCCCCGATCTCATCCACCTTTTTAGGCAGGTCGAACTGCAAGCCGTTACGGATAATATATACCGGCTCCGACTCGTATACCTTTTCTTCGCTGATGATGCGCAGCTTCGCACCCACCGCCAGGTCGTCCTTACCCAGGCTGATATCCTTTACCTTCACCTGCTGGTTCAGCCCTTCCAGGATAATGATGCCGTTCTCAAAACTGATCGTATCACCGATGCGTACCGAGTAGTTCTGGGTCTTGGTATATTCTTCATCTTCTGTATGTCCCTCGTGCGGCTCGTGCTCATGCGCCTCTTCTTCTTTCACCGGAACCGAGCTTACGTGGGTATAGATGTCGTGCAATAAATTATGACGGGTATCCGGCGATGCGATCAGTCCCATCTTCGGGTTTACCTGCGCGTTCGGGTACAGGATAAAATCTTCCGTCACTGCCCCGCTGCCCGGATCGATCTTCTGGTAATGTACTTTATAATACGTGTTCGGCTTCACCGTAGAATCACCTAAATACGTGACCATGTAATCCATCATCTTCGTAGGCTCGTCCTTCCACAGCAGGATATTTTCGCGGGTGTTCTTTTCGTTGAACTCCTTACCATATGAATAGCCGCTGGTATTGAGAGAAATAACCTCGTTCTTCGATGCTGCGATGAGGGCACCGATCAGGATCAGTCCGAAACCGATGTGCGCCACCGCCGAACCGGCCAGCTTCATCTTACCCTTCAGCGCATCCATCAGGATCCGCCCGTTTGCCAGGATGGTAAACACGGAAGCAAAGATGAGCAGCACAAAGGCCGGGTTCTGGTAGAATTCGCCGTAATAGGCAATGACCAGTGTTAACGCCAGGGATACGAGGGCCGAGGCCGCCAGCGCAATATAGAACTTGGTACGGTTGGTATCCTTATATTTCAGGAACTGCGCGAAAGCGGAGATCAGTCCGACCAGGATCGCGAGGGGGATCTGCCATTTGTTATAATGCTCGATCACATTGGTTGGCGGTGCCAGCTTGGTTCCGAACAAGGCATTGATCACCGGGGTGGAAGTTGTCACCACGATCTGGAAGCAGGAGATGCTTAATATGATAGCCCCGATAAAGAGCCAGAACTCGCGCGAATAAGTGGCTTCATCTTTCTTGGTGATCGGGAAATTCTTCCAGTGACGCACCATCAGCACAATACCCAATACCAGGAAGGCGATGATATACAGCACCAGTTGTCCCGACATTCCTAAATCGGTAAAGGCATGAACCGAAGTTTCACCAAGGATACCGCTTCGCGTTAAGAACGAAGCATACAATACCATCACGAAGGAAATGAATACTAAGAACATGGCCGTAAAATACGAGTGTCCCGTATGACGGTAAGCCAGCATAACGTGCACCGCCGCGATGAGCGTTAACCAGGGGATCAGCGAGGCGTTCTCTACCGGATCCCATGCCCAGAAGCCACCGAAGTTCAGCGGTTCGTAGGCCCAGAACGAACCCATAATAATTCCGCCGCCCAATACCATCACCGCGAACAGGGCCCATGGCAATGCCGGACGGAGCCATTCTTCGTAACGTCTTTCCCACATACCCGCAATAACGAATGCTAAGGGAACGACCATGGATGCAAAACCCAGGAACA
>CALNCF010000445.1 GCA_937875035.1 uncultured Sphingobacteriaceae bacterium
GGCGATGCTCATTTGTATAACAACCACCTCGACCAGGCCCGCCTGCAGCTCACACGCGATTTCCGTCCGCTGCCGACCATGAAGATCAACCCGGAAGTGAAGAATATATTCGACTTTAAGTTTGAAGATTTCGAGCTAGAGAATTACGACCCGCATCCACACATCAAGGCTGCCGTAGCCGTTTAATCACTATTCACCTGTCTATGATCGTATCCATCGTCGTCGCCATCTCTGAAAACAATGCTATCGGGAGAAACAACCAATTGCTGTGGCATTTGCCGGAGGACCTGAAATTCTTCAAACGGGTCACTTCGGGGCATTCCATCATTATGGGACGAAAGACCTATGAATCGATCGGGAGGCCGCTTCCGAACCGCCGTAACATCGTGATCAGCCGGCAAAACCTGGTTATGGAGGGCTGCGAAGTAGTACCTTCACTGGATAAGGCACTGGAAATAACAGCTGCCGAAGAAGAAGTATTTATTGTGGGCGGCGGACAGATTTATGTGGAATCGATGGAACGCTGCGACCGCTTATACCTGACCCGGGTACATACACGCATCGAAGATGCCGATACCTTCTTTCCCGGGATCAACCCGGAAAACTGGAAGATCCTGAGCGAAGAGCACCATAGCGCAGACGAAAAACATGCTTACGATTACACGTTCCTGATCATGGAGCGGATCAGGTGAAAAGCCAGCCCCCGCTCAGGTAAATATTGAACATATATACCTGCCATAGCACACTCAGCAGAGTAAGGACCGCAAGGCCGGCGTACCTGTATGCCGCAGAACGAACCCGGGGATAAAAATACAATCCTGCCATCCATAGCACAAAGAGCATAAAACCCATATCCTTGAAGTTCCAGCCCCGCCCGTAGCTGTTAAATGTCATCAGAAGTAGAGCTCCTGCCAACAGGGCCAGCAGCCAGCGGATCCGGGGATACAGGAAAAAGGTTTCATACTCATCGGCATAGCCGAACCACAAGATATAGAAAAAGGGAGATGCCACCGCATAACGGTGCAGCCCGTGCAGGTTCCCCCCCTGGAAGAGCAAAATGAACAGCATGACCCCGATCACATACACTGCCGAAAGAGCCATGTAATACGAACGCTTATCAGCCTGATCTACTAAAGTACCTTTCCAGCCCTTCCTCAGCACCATCACCAGCAGGGGTATGCTAATCATGAACAACACGAACACCGACATGCCGAACCCTTCGACCGACCAGTCATTAAGCTTTGCGGGCCATTGCAGGTAATGATCCCAGTGATGCTGCGCACAAAGATGAACCATTTCCCGGTATAATTATATTGCAGGACCGCCACTAATAACGTACCGAGCGCTGCCGGAATCACCTTACGAAACAGATCGGCGATGAGCTTTTTGAAGCGGCGATGCTTCAGCCAGGCGTACATGTCGAGCGAAAGAAAGGCGATCAGCGCCACACCCATCGCAGGGCGGGTCGCGCCCCAGCAAAACAAGGCAATGAATACCAGCCAGTACCTGTTCTTCATCAGCCCGTATACCGCTAATGAAAAACAAAGCATGAACACCGCTTCAGTATAAGGCATGTGATACACCACGGTAACAGGCAAAAGCAACGCAGCCAGGAAAAAGAGCGTCCGCCCTTCCCTGCTCTTCATAAACAACGATTGCAGGATCAGCAGCGAAACCACGAAAAAAACATAATTGAGCACCCCGATACCCGCCGATGAAAGCCCAGACAGCTTCCACACCCAGGGGAACAACGGAAAAAAAGCATAGATACGACTATCGCCAGGCTGCCAGCGCTCGTCTACAGGCTGCTGGTTAAGATATGAATGATCGCGTATCTGCTTGTAGAATTTGACATCCCAACGATAATAGTTCATTTCAGCGGGAGCAGTGAACGGCCGGCTCACTTCGGTGATGCTTTCACCGTTCAATACGTAGCCCGGAGCAATCTTGCCCAGCGTACGGTGATATACTGCCGGCTGCTCCATCGCTTTGAACATCCCGAAGGAAACGATCAGCAGAAGCACGGCGAGAATGATTCTTTTCATGAGGGAGAAGAAAGGCTACTGCTTCTTATAGATCCGCTTGCTGAAAAGATTATACTTCAGAATGCAGTAGATCGCCCGGAAGCCATCTTTCATACCAATCTTCTTGCCTTCTTCGTAAGTCCTTCCATAATAAGAGATACCGACCTCGTAAATACGGATTTTTGGAACCCGCGATATCTTTGCGGTTACTTCAGGCTCAAAGCCAAAGCGTTTTTCTTTCAGGAGAAGCGATTGGATCAGCTCTGTCCGGAAAAGCTTATAGCAGGTTTCCATGTCGGTCAGGTTCAGGTTCGTCAGGGCATTAGAAGCAAAGGTCAGGATCTTGTTGCCGATCGAATGCCAGAAGAACAGAATCCGGTGAGGATTACCGCCCATAAAGCGCGAGCCATATACCACGTCGGCAAAGCCATCCAGTACAGGCTGCAATAAGATATTATATTCCTGCGGATCATATTCAAGGTCCGCATCCTGGATGATCAGGTAATCGCCGGTGGCTTTCTCAATCCCGGTATGTAATGCGGCCCCTTTCCCTTTGTTCACTTCATGCGAATACAGCTGGATCCCGGCATCAGGATACTGGCTCATATAACGTTGCACGGCACCGATGGTATCATCTTTGGAGCAGTCATTTACAATGATGATCTCTTTCTGAATATTGTTCTTCAGCGATACCGCCCTTACTTTATCAAGGATCAGGTGGATGGTGCGTTCCTCATTATACGCAGGAATAACAACAGAAAGCTTTGTAATGGTTAGGGTTATCATATACCTCTCTTTATTCTTTTAATCGTGCCCGCTCTATTTTCAGGTTATCAAATTCCAGCGGTAAGCCGGAGTTATTCATAATATATACAGTTACCGGGTCGTCTAACCCTAATTCGGCAGGAACCGGGACTTCAAAAGTAATAAAATGCCAGTCACCTGTATCAGGAAACATCTTCTGAAAACGCAAACCACTCCATTTAACTGATTTACCAGGTTGCCCCATATCAATCACCAATCTTGGAAAATCGTATTCATTGCCGGAAACCTCGTGATATTTCACATGCACACTGGCCCTTATCCAGTCGCCCTGCTTTAACCCACCATCCAGCTCTGAAGGCTTTACAGCAACCGCAGGGCTGTATTGTTCATCACCACGCATATGATACGTGGAATCAATCTGGTGCTGCTCATCCCTGAAATCCATCGTACGAATAAGCGTGAAATGATAGTCCGCTGTATCGCTGATTTCTTCTGCTATATCCAAATATTTATAGGCTTTCTGGTCTGCCCATGGATTCATGTATCCATGCCAGAAGAAAGCCCTGTTCATATCGGACGAGTGAAAAACACCGCCATGCGACTGCCGGGTTCCCCATAAGTTATAAATGATTCCCATGGTTGCCATAATAACCAGCAGGTATTTCCGGTAGCTGCGCAGCCTCATATAATCGACAAATGCTGCCAGCGGAAAAATAAGGATGGCGTATGAAGGCACCATAGGGCGTGAGCCGAAACTGCCACCATACCACCATTCGCTCCAGGAAAAAACGATATAGGTGTTCAGCAGGAAGAACGACAGAAAAGCCAGGGAGAATGCTCTTTTGTTTTTAAGCAGGAAATAAAAGCCCGCAATGGCGCCGATCATTACCGGGGAATAAACCAGCCAGCCTTTCTTTGCGCTGAACAACCCATTGATCAGGTGTGGCTTCAGGAAATCGAAGCCCTGCTCCTGGTATGAATAAACCAGGAAATGTCCCGATACCATTTTCCAGTAGATGATCTGCGGCAGCACACCGATAAAAATAGCCAGAGCCATCAGCAGGAACCAGCTGTATTTTGAAAGATAGAAACGTATCCGTTTCATGACCCCGTCATAGTTGAACGAAACACCCCATAACAAAGGAATCAGAACCGAAATAATCTCCGTAGGACGGATCAGCGTCATCAGGCCAATGGTGAGCCCGATCAATACCACATATTTTTTCAGGTAAGCTTCATGCCATTTACGACTCAGCCAGATCAGCAGCACATATAAGAAGAAAAGCAGGTTATGTGCCATCAGGCCATCATACACTACATAGTTATAATAATTGGTACCCAGCGTAACGATCAGCAACGACCAGGCAACCGTTTTATCCGAAAAATAATGGAGCAGCAGGCTACGCAATATCCATAAGGCTAGGAAAGCATAAGTAAACGCTCCAACCGTCATCATCAACTGATATATCAAGGAAAAGCCATCCTGCGGCATACCTGATAAAGGTGCAGCTATATGTGCAATGAAAAAGAAAGGAGAATAGAAAATGGCCTGTCCCATCGTGTATTTAAACACATAATTCCCATTATCAGTCACAAAACCCTGGTCGAAAGAAGGAACAGGCTGGTATTTAGCGATCACTTCATCCATGAAATGAAGTTTCGTCACATCGTGGTAGATGAATTCGGCTGGGAGATACACGTAATAACCGAAAGAATCCCAGCTGATCAGGGCTTCCGTACCATGATGCCTGAATTTAGGATAGAAAAACAAGCCAACGATCAGGGCTGTATAAATAGCGATCAGTGTAATCCGTGATACGGTGCCCCTTTCGGATGTCTGCATCAGATCCTTATTCATCAATATTGGTTTCGTTAATGATGTAAAGGGGACGCTGGCGCGAATTGGCGCTCAGGCGGCTGATATACTCACCAATAATCCCGATCGAGATCAGCTGGATACCACCCAGGAACAGTACGCTGATAATGGTCGAGGTCCAGCCCTCGATATAATCCTTGGAAATAAAGCGCGTGTACAACGCGTACAGCATCACCACGAAGGCAACACCCGATACGATGAAGCCGCAGATGGAAGCAAATTTTAAGGGAAAATTAGAGAAACCGGTAATGCCATCCAGTGCGAAACGGATCATTTTTTTATAGGTATAACCAGTTTCGCCGGCATGGCGCTCATCGCGCTCATATTCTACATAGGTCTGGCGGAAACCGATCCAGGAAATCTGGCCACGCAAAAATTTGTTCTGTTCCGGCATCGCTTTCAGCACATCCACGATCTTACGGTCCATAATGCGGAAATCACCGGTATCCACCGGGATGTTTACCGAAGTAATGGATTTCAGGATGCGGTAGAACATACGGGCAGTGAACAGCTTCAGCCAGCTCTCCCCTTTCCGGGCTTTGCGTTTGGCATACACAACCTCATTGCCTTCTTTCAGCTTCCGGTACATCTCGATGATCAGCTCCGGCGGATCCTGCAAATCAGCATCAATAATGACCACCGCATCACCGATGGATTTATCCAATCCTGCTGTTACAGCGATCTGGTGCCCGAAGTTGCGGCTGAAATCAATATACCGTACCGAGCTGTCGGTCTGGGCCAGTGCTTTAATTAAAGAGATAGAACGGTCGCGGCTTCCATCATTCACAAAGATATATTCACAGCTTACATTCATTTGCGCCACTACACCTCTCAGGCGTTCGATCAGCTTATGAATATTCCCTTCTTCGTTGTAGATGGGGATAATGATTGATAAATCCATTAATTTAATTGTGCCTTATGTAGAAACGATTATTATATACCAAAGTATCATGCCTATAGTAAAATATATCAGTCCCTTCCGGTCTGATCAATAATTCATCAATAATATTCATTTTTCCACTTATTTCGTCATTCCATACGGTCAGTTTAATACGATCGTTAGGATGATTCAACTTGATCTTTTTCTCAATGAAGCCCCATTCACCATCAATGATCTTAAGAGACTTACCTATATCATTCACATATTGTTCATAAAGTCTGTCCTGATCATCGGTTAGCATAATTTCAAAATCGCCTCTAGGGATCACATCCTGGTTAATATTACCCACCCAAAAAGAAACAACAACCTCCCTGCTAGTGCCACCTGGTATATTATTATCAAAAAACGTTAAATAATACTGGGAAGGAAATTCATATGCTCCATTACCTGAATACATTTTCGAGGCAGTCTTATCATCATAATGCTCAATCACAAAATTATGCTCTTGAGCCGAAGACTGAACTCCAGCTACACTATAATAAGTATTCTTTGATATATGTCGTTCCGCTTTATTATAGAGCGAATCTGTCATATGAATAAGCGTCTGAAAATCAAGCGTGTAAAAATAGCATATGGCATTAGAATCGATCAGGACCGACCTGTCACGTAATGCAGCTTCAGCATCTGTTATCGGATAATCTTTTCTCCAGATCAATAAGAATGGTTTACGGTTAGGAAAATCCTTGATAATTGCCAGAGGCTTATACGCTTCCATTGTAAGTGAAATACTTTTTATTGATTCATCCATAGGCGTACGGCACATATGGGAATTAAGCATTGGCAACCCAGTTTTCATAGAATATATCATCGCCTCTCTCATTCCCGTATGATGACTTTCGATGTAGAAGTTATCAAACCATTATGATAGAACGGTATAGCGATCAATGCCTGGTACTTACTTAAATCATGCCTATTGATCCAGGCATTCAATGGGCCTTCATTTTTTTTATCCGATAATTCTTCGATCCGGTTGGCATACCCTTTAGCTTGGGCACCGTAAGCAAAAGCATCCAGTGTTTCAATCCCGGCAGCAAGCACGATCACGATGGTAGCCCATACCTTATGAGGCGTCTTCTTCATCCAGAAGAACAGCTTATAAAATACAATCACATTAAAAATATAATAGAAGGCCCAGGCAAAGCGCCCCACCCCCCTCAACTGTTTATATAAGGATGCGTATTGATAAAGTTCTTTACCTGTTTCACCCCAGAACGGAAAACCAAACGATAGCAGTAACCCAGCTGATGCTGTCCAGAAAAAAGCATTCAGGACTGTATTATCAGTCACATTCCATACTAATTTCCATTGGTTTCCTGTTACTTTTTTGAGTATTGTCCATACTATCATAAAAAAACCGATCACAGCAGGCAGGCCAAGATAGCCTGTTCCCTCCCAGGATGTAGCTGCAGGTTTTATCAACGACTCGACAAAATGAGTATAAAACGTGTTAGAAGGAAAAAGGATGGCGGTAAAAGATGAAAAAGAAACAAAGAAGCCCCATGGAGCATTCGACCTTAATATAGACGGATCTACCAATGAAATGATTATGGTCATTATTAAATACGGCAGTATGATCTGCACAAAGAAATGCAGCGCATAATTCAGCACCTTTTTACGGCTCGCCCGCTCTTCGATCAGCATAAAGGCATAGAACAGGAAAGTGGTCAGTCCGAAGAAAGCGAAATAATACAAATGGGTAGATGACATCACATAGGTGTAGGTCATCAATATCAATGTTTTTACCCATGTCGGGCGCTCATAAAATATGATCACCAGGTAGATCAGCACCGGTAAGGCAAACACATAGCCCAGCGAATTATGACCCGGGAAACGGAACAGCTGTGGCGATACAAATGCGATCAGCGTAGCAAAAACAGCCGCATAGTACGAGCCTACTTTCAGGTAGCGAAAAATAAGATATAAGAAAGCAGCGCCGATCAGCGGGGATATGATCACCGAAAAGTTGAAGATACCCACAGCGTAACCGGCAACGGGTATCACCGCATCCAGCTTTTGCAAGACGGTTGGCAATAAGGCCGGGTTTACACTAAAATAAAAGTTGTCGCCATATGGATACTGCATTCCTTTGGAATAAAAAGCGTCTGTATCCCATTGCGCGTGATACACCACGCTTGTATATGACTGGATGCCGTCGCCCCAGGGAGAAAAGTAGAAATTATTGATATCTGGTAGTAAATGACCGAAAAAGATAAAAAATAATACTGCCGACAGCCCTATCGTAAGAAGAAATCCCCTTTCGGTTAACAGGGAACGGGTATTCAATTTATCTTGTAAAACATTCATATTTTAATTTTTATATCCTTTATGTTGTTCCTTATTCAATCACCATCTCCGGCACATCGCCTTCAATCACCAGCTTACCGGCAGTAGCATTTTTAATTTCTTCCACGCTCACACCCGGAGCGCGTTCCAGCAAACGAAAACCACCTTCAGGCAATACATCCAGCACGGCAAGCTCGGTAACGATCTTCTTCACACATTTTACTCCGGTCAGCGGCAGCGAGCAGGCCCTCAGGAGCTTGGACTCCCCCGCTTTGTTCACATGCTGCATGGCCACGATAATGTTCTGTGCGGAAGCCACTAAATCCATCGCTCCACCCATGCCCTTTACCATTTTACCCGGGATCTTCCAGTTGGCAATGTCGCCGTTCTCAGAAACCTCCATGGCACCTAATATGGTCAGGTGCACCTTTTGCGCCCGGATCATACCGAAGCTCAGGGCCGAATCGAAAATAGCCGATCCGGGTAAGGTCGTGATCGTTTGCTTGCCTGCATTGATGAGGTCGGCATCCTCTTCGCCTTCAAAGGGAAATGGCCCCATACCCAGCAAACCGTTCTCCGATTGCAGTACCACATGGATACCCTGCGGGATGTAATTCGCTACCAGTGTAGGGATCCCGATACCAAGGTTTACATACATTCCGTCTTTTACTTCACGGGCGATGCGTTTCGCGATGCCTGTTTTATCTAACATGCTTTTCTATTTGATAAGGTGATTTGATCTTCAGTTAATTGCAGAGGAGATACGATCTCCTTTTTTATGAGCGCGTACGCACGGTTCGTTGCTCAATGCGCTTCTCATAATCCTTGCCCTCAAAAATGCGGTGCACATAAATGCCCGGGGTATGGATCTGGTCAGGATCGAGCTCGCCGACCGGAACCAGATGCTCCACTTCGGCAATGGTGATCTTCCCGGCCATGGCCATCACGGGATTAAAGTTACGCGCGGTAGAACGGTATACCAGGTTCCCCATGGTATCCCCTTTCCAGGCTTTCACAATGGCGAAATCCGCATCGAAGGCATACTCCATTAAATAATCTTTTCCATGGAAGTTACGAACCTCCTTGCCTTCCGCTACTTCGGTTCCCACACCTGCCGGTGTAAAGATGGCCGGCATGCCATAGCCGGCAGCCATACAGCGGGTAGCAAGGGTTCCCTGAGGGATCAGCTCCACTTCCAGCTCGCCACTTAAGAGTTGGCGTTCGAATTCCGCATTCTCCCCAACATAGGAAGCGATCATCTTCTTCACCTGGCGCTGCTGAAGCATCAGCCCGATCCCGAAATCGTCCACTCCGGCATTATTCGAAATACAGGTCAGGTCTTGCACCTTTTTGCGCACCAGCGCGTTAATGCTGTTCTCGGGGATGCCGCACAAGCCGAATCCACCCAGCATTAGGGTCATTCCGTTCTCAATATCTCTGATAGCCTCATCGGCATTTTGAACTACTTTATTCATACATTAAAATCATTTCCGCGACTAAAATAAACCTTATTACCTGATTAAAAAACCAATGTGTGCATTTTGGCTGTATTGTTAAGAAAGTTCGTAAATTCGTGTACTATGAATAAAACACCGATCCTGCTTTCCATCCTGCTCCTGGCTGTCTTGCCCGTATTTGCACAGGAAAGCGAAATACATACCCTGGAACAGAACGGAAAATTCTATAAAGCCGTCGAATTCGAAGTAAAGCCGAATACCTTTTATACCTCCATCGACCCGCAGTTTAAAGCAAGTAGTCTCACTTTCGAAACCAGGCTATCCAATACCCTGCATCGTGCCTATGTACTTTTAGGCGGCACGCAGCGCTTCGACCTGAAGAAAGACGATCACAATACCGATGCGTTGCAGGAAAATGCGGCGCGTAACAGCAACCAGTCGAGCGAGCTGTACCTTTCCAGCGATGAGTTTTCATTCTTCAGTTTCTTTAGCGGGGATATCAGCGGCACCGTACGCGTCAACCTGATGTATGCCCCTCCGCTGAAGATCGACAAGAATACTTCCTCAAAAAAAAAAGACCTGACCGATTGTTCTGTAAAACCAGAAAGCATTGATCAGAGCATCTGGCGGCAGGGATTGCCCGACCCTAAAGGTACCCCGCAGGAGACACAGGTAAAGCATGTGATCCTTCATCATGCGGCCGGCTCTAACACCGAAACCGATTATACCAAGGTAGTCCGTAATTATTACCTGCTACACACGGAATCCAATGGCTGGGACGATATCGGCTATAATTTCCTCGTGGCGCAGGATGGCACCATATACGATGGCCGGGATGGCCGCGGGATCTGCGAAGACGATAACGTGCTTGGCGCGCATATGTGTGCCCGCAATGTAACAACCATGGGTATCTGCCTTTTAGGAAATTACGATGTAGCCAATGTATTCCCGACCGATACCTCCCTGCTTTCCGTAGAGAAGCTGGTTACCTGGAAGCTTCATAAGGAAGGCCTGAACGCTTTCGACAGCTCCTTACACCCTACTGCCGGGATGCTGGGCACCATCGCCGGGCACCGCGACGGCTGTAACGCCGGGTATACCGAATGCCCCGGAGAAAATTATTACCAGGAGATCTATGCACGGGTAAAGCCGGATGTTGACAGCATGCTGCGCAACTGCATGCCCCTGGGAGTAAACCAGGCGGACGCCGCAATGCAGGCCACGATCTACCCGAATCCTGCCAGCAATTACTTCGACCTGGAGCTGCACAGCACCGCCGACCGCCTCGAAATATTCGATGCAAGCGGGAAGATCGTACTGCGAAGCGCCCTGACTTCCGAGCATATACAGCGCATCAGCACAAGCGGGTTAAGCGCCGGTGTCTATTGGGTGAAGGTATATGATAAACAAGCGTTTAAGGCGATCAGGCTGCTCGTTTCCGAAAAGTAGATTTTATTTTTAATTAATCTAAATAAGACTACCTTTGTCCCCATCATGGAGGATAAAGAGTTCTTATTGACTGTAACAGAGAGCCGTAACCTGTTGCCTACCGACCCGGAGCAATGGAAAGGCTTAAGCGCGCAGTTCCTCGAATCCTGCTTTAAGAAATGTTGTAAGAAACATAAAAAAGGGAAGCGTTGCAAGAAATGCCCCGGCAGGTAATTTTGCTTAACGAAGCTTTACAAGGGTGATCCCATCCCCGCCAAATTCCACATGCTCATCTTCCAGGCTCTCCACTTCCGAGTATTTTCTCAGGTATTCCCTTAGGAGCTTACGCAGAATGCCATCGCCCTTGCCATGCAGGATACGCAGGTTGGTATAGCCCAGCATCATGGCCTGATCAATAAAACGGTCGATCTCGGTAATAGCCTCATCAGCCCGTTTTCCGCGCAGGTCGATCTGCGGACTAAAATCTACCGAGCCCGATACCCGGTTGTACAGCCCCACCGTATTCTTATTCTCTTTCAGCGCTGACGGCTTAGTGGCCGGTTCCAGTCGTTCCATCTTCACCACCGAACGGATATCACCGATGGCCAGCTCCACGTTTGCTTTCTGTATGGATAATACCTGCCCCACGGTACCGCTGTCCTTGATGCGTACCCAGCTCCCTTCGGCAATGGTATCGGGAACTGTTTTCTTAATTTCTTTGGATGGAGCCGCTTTCGGTTCCTTTATGGTCAGTTGTTCTGAATGGATACGGACCTGCTCCCTTGCCTTGCGCGTGATCTCCTTGTCCGCCTGCGAGCTTTTAATATCGGAGATCGTATTTTCGATCAGCTTGTTCGCCTGGGAGATAATGCTCTTCGCCTCGGCTTTCGCATCGTTGATGATCTTTTTCTTATTCTCTTCGAGAAAAGCTTTCAGGGTATCGGCTTCTTCCTTCACCTTGCTCAGTTGCGCGTTCTTGCGCTCCATCTCCGCCTTCATATCGCCGATCAGCTTCTGATCCCTTTCCAGGTCGACCAGCAAGGTATCCACTTTTTTCTGCTCATGCCCGATCTTCTGTTTGGCCAGCTTCAGTACTTTCTCCGGGAGCCCGATCTTCCGGGCGATCTCGAAGGCGTACGAGCTTCCCGGCTTACCGATCTCGAGCCGGTATAAAGGCAGGAGCTGCACGGTATCGAAGAGCATCGACGCGTTCACAATACCCTCGGTATGATTGGCGAATATCTTCAGGTTGGAATAATGGGTA
Organism: uncultured Sphingobacteriaceae bacterium; assembly: GCA_937875035.1. Taxonomy (GTDB): domain Bacteria; phylum Bacteroidota; class Bacteroidia; order Sphingobacteriales; family Sphingobacteriaceae; genus CALNCF01. The sequence continues at coordinate 12,038 of CALNCF010000445.1, forward strand.
GTGATCACTCCCCGGCTTTTCTTCTGATTCAGCACTTCCAGCACTGCTTCGGCGATCGGCCCGCCGAACTTAGGGTCCGTACCCGTTCCAAACTCATCGATAAGCACAAGCGTTGAGCCGTTGGCAAAATCCACGAAGTATTTCATGTGCGACAAGTGCGCGCTGTACGTGCTCAGGTCGCTTTCGAGCGACTGATCATCACCGATATCAACGAAAAGATTCTTGAAGATGCCGAACTCCGAATACTGGCTGCATGGAACCAGCAAACCATTCTGCAGCATCATCTGTAAAAGACCGATCGTTTTTAAGCAAACGGATTTACCCCCGGCGTTCGGACCGGAAACCACGATAATGCGCTGCGTTTCATCGATCGTCGCATCCAGCGGAACCACCTGCTTGTTCAATGCCTTAAAGTTGAGGAACAGGATCGGGTGCTTTCCTTTATAGATCTTCAGGGATGCTTCTTTTTTGAGGATAGGATTCTCTGCGTCCATGCGCAGGGCCAGGCGTGCTTTCGCACGGATAAAGTCGATGATGGACAATACCTGGTGATAGCTTAGCAGCAGGGGTAAATGCGGGCGTAGCTCATCTGTAAGAGCCGTCAGGATACGAACGATCTCCCGGCGTTTTTCATACTCCAGGTCGCGGATACGGTTGTTCAGCTCGAACACTTCCGCAGGCTCCATAAAAACGGTCTGCCCGGTAGATGATTCATCGAGGATCACTCCTTTTACCTTACGCTTGTATTCGGCCAGCACGGGGATCGCCATACGACCGTCGCGTACGGTCAGCTGTCCTTCGCCGGTATAGCCCTCTGCCTGTAAGGCTTTAAACAGCTGCTGGATGCGCTTGCGCGCGTCGGCCTCATACGAAGCGATATCCGAAAGGATCGAGGCAAGCTCTTTTGATGCCGTGCTGCGGATGCGCCCTTTCGGATCGATCACCCGGTCGATCATCTTTAAGATCGACTGATCGGTATGCAGGTTTTCAAATATGGTCTCAATATTCGGATACAGGCCTTCCTGTTCCTTAAAGAAATTCACACAGGCAAACACCGTCTGCAGGGTGAGCGCTACCTTGAAGAAATCATCTTCCGGCAAAAACGTACCCTCTACCCTCACCCGGCTCAAAATACTTTTCAGGTCATGGTAATGATCGGAAGGGAACTGCCGGCCCGATTCCAGGATCTGCTTGAATTCGGCCGTCTGGTCGAGCAGCTTTTTCAGCAGATCGTAGTTCGCGATAAACTGCATCCGGTCTACCATGGTACGCCCCATGGTGCTCAGGCACTCCTGCCGGAGCAGTTCCTTTACCTCATCGAAACCTAACTTCGCGGATATATGCTCGGGAAATAACATTAATTCTGGCTGTTTAACGCTTCGCTCTCTTTCTTGCTCATCTCGTTGATCATATCCTGGTAGATCTGCTCAAGCTGTTTGGGATGTTCGGAATAGTACCGGAAGCTCTTGCGGAAGTCTTTCTCGCTTACGTTATATTTTTTATAGATGAAATGATAATAATCGGTAGCCTTCTGCGCCAGCGAATCCTGCTGCGTTTCGAGGCGGATGCCTGCTTCCGCGATGTGAATATCCATCAGGATGCCGGTCATCTTTTCCTTCGGAATGATATCCGCGGGGATCTTGTCCGGGTCCGTCTGGCAGGAAGCCAGCACAAGCAGGAATATCAGGGTGATCAGTCGGTACATGCTTCTATTTGTTTTTAGCCGCCCCTGCGGTACGCTCCGCCGGCGAAAAACCTTTAACAATGAATTGTTTCTTTGTGTTTTTCACACAATGATGTAGGTTTGTAAGCAAAAGTAGGCATAATGAGCGTTTCGGAAAACATAAAAAAAATTAAAACGGAATTGGATACGGCGGGTGTGGAACTGATCGCCATCTCGAAAACCAAAACTCCTGCCGAGATCATGGAAGCGTATGAAGCAGGACAGCGCATCTTCGGGGAGAACCAGGTACAGGAGATGGCCGACAAGTACGAAGTGCTTCCGAAAGATATCGAATGGCACCTTGTAGGCCACCTGCAAAGCAACAAAGTAAAATACATCGCTCCCTTCGTGAGCATGATCCACTCGGTAGACAGCCTTAAGCTGCTGCAGGAGATCAACAGGCAGGCATTAAAAAACAACCGGGTGATCGACTGCCTGCTGCAGGTATATATTGCCGATGAGGATACCAAGTATGGCCTCGATCATGCGGAAACCATCGAGCTGCTGCGTTCCGAAGAATTCCAGGAGTTGAAGAACGTACGCATTGCAGGCTTAATGGGCATTGCCACCAACACCGACAGCGAGCTGATCATCTCCGAAGAGTTCAAAGACCTGGCGGTATTCTTTGCCGGATTAAAGCAGAGCTTTTTCCGGAAGGATGATGGCTTCTCCGAGCTATCCATGGGCATGTCGTCCGATTACCGCTTAGCCATTGCCCAGGGCAGCACCATGGTGCGGATCGGCAGCACCATTTTCGGTGAACGGGTGATCAAACACTGGAGGGCGAATTAATGAACGGGATACAGGTGCGCGTGGCAAGGCAGGAAGATTGTCCGAGGATGATGGAGCTGATCCGTGAGCTGGCGCTTTTTGAAAAGGCTCCGCAGGAAGTGACCGTGACCATGGAAGAGTTCACCGAGGCAGGCTTCGGCGCAAGGCCCGTGTACAAAGCTTTCGTAGCGGAAGCGAACGGCGCCGTGATCGGCTTCGCGCTGTATTACATTCGCTACTCCACCTGGAAAGGCTGTCGTTTATACCTGGAAGACCTGCTCATTACCGAAGAATTCAGAGGCCGTGGTGTCGGAAGCCTGCTCTTCGATGAGCTGATCCGCGAATGCAGGCGCCAGGGCTTTAACGGCATGACCTGGCAGGGGCTCGACTGGAACGAACCGGCCATCGGCTTTTACCGGAAATACGGGGCAGCCCTCGATCCGGAATGGCTGAACGGCTCCCTGTCGAAAGAACAGATCCTCGGTTTCGAAGAAATCGCCGGCGAGTAATTGTATCTTAGCAACTGATCCTCTAATTATACCATCATGAAAAGAATTCCCTTCCTCTTAGCTGCGCTCTCCCTTTGGGGTTGCGGAGAACAATCGCGCACACTTCAAACGAACGGCAGCGATACCCTGACCTATTCCTACCAGGATATCAAGGAAGTAAGCGCGCTCCGTATGAACAAAACGGACTCTACCTATATTACCCTTCATTACCCGTTGTTTGAAGGCAGGATGGCCGACAGCATGAATGCCTGGGTGATCAATTCCCTGAATATTGATATGGAGGGAGGAACGGTGTATAAAAATGCGGAACAACTGGCAAAGGCATTCATCAGCGGTTACGATGAGTATGCTAAAACAGACCCTGAATACCTGCAAAGCTGGTCGGCGATCGTGTCTGTAGAAGTAACACAGAACACCCCGCTCATCATCAGCCTGAGCAGCGAGTCGTATGCCTACACAGGAGGCGCGCACGGCATGAGCGCCATCCTCTATTCCAATTATGATATCGCTTCACAGAAGCTGCTGAAGCTCGAAGATCTTTTACAGCCCGGCTACCAGGCGCCATTGCTCCAGGCAGGAGAACGCATCTTCCGTAAGAACGAAGGCCTGAAACCTGATGAAACATTGGAAGGAAAATACTTCTTCGAAGGTGATACCTTCAGCTTGTGTGATAATTTTCTCATCACTCCCACTTCTCTTAAGTTCCTTTATAATCCTTACGAGATCAAGCCCTATTCGGAAGGGATGACCGTGCTGGAGATCCCGTATACAGAGATCAGCGCGCTGATCCCGAAGACCAGCCTGCTTCACACATACCTGAAAAAATAAATCCATTCATCATTCAAATCATAGCGGCATAACCTAATGCAAGTATTCAAATTCGGAGGCGCATCTGTTAAAGATGCAGAAGGTGTAAAAAACGTATATCGCATTATCGAACAATACCAGCAGGAGAAGCTGCTCGTGGTGATCTCGGCCATGGGCAAGACCACCAATGCGCTGGAAGCGCTTACCCGTTCCTATATCGCGCAAAGCGACGAAACACCACGCCTGTTGCAAGAGGTCAGGGATTATCATGCCGGGATTATCCAAGAGCTGTTCCCCCCTGCCGATCCGGTGCATGATGAGATCGCGAATGTGTATGTAGAGCTGGAATGGATACTGGAAGAAGAGCCGCATGATGACGATGATTATATCTATGACCAGATCGTTTCTGCCGGCGAGATCCTTTCTACCAGGATCGTAGCGGCCTATCTCCGTAAGATGGGACTGAAAGCCCGCTGGGTAGATGCACGGGGATATATCCAGACCGACAATACTTATCGTGAAGGGAATGTAGACTGGGAAACCACGGCGCAGCTCATCAACCGGGACCTGCGGCCTGTACTCGAACAGGAGATCATTATTACGCAGGGATTTATCGGGGGAACCTCCGAAAATTACACGACTACTTTAGGACGTGAAGGCTCGGATTATTCCGCGGCTATTTTCGCCTCCTGCCTCGATGCCGAAGCCGTAACCATCTGGAAGGATGTTCCGGGTGTGATGAATGCTGACCCCAAGCTCTTCCCTGATACCCACAAGTACGGACAGCTGCCCTATGCAGAAGCGCTGGAGATGACCTATTACGGCGCCACGGTTATTCACCCGAAAACCATTAAGCCGCTTCAGAATAAGAAGATCCTCTTACAGGTCAAACCATTCCTTGCCTTGGAAGAAACCGGGACCGTTATCGGGAAAGAGGAAAGCGTAGTATTCGATGTGCCGGCCGTAATCCTTAAGAAAAACCAGATCCTGCTTTCTGTTACGACCAAGGATTTTTCGTTCATCGCCGAAACAAACCTGAGCGCCATCTTCGCGGCCTTTGCCGAGCACCAGGTGAAGATCAACACCATGCAGAACTCTGCCATGACCTTTTCCTGCTGTGTAGACGATGAGCCGCAGAAGACAGATGCGCTGATCGAAGTGCTGAAAAAGGAATACAAGGTTCTGTACAACCGGGGACTGGAACTCCTGACGATCCGTCATTATACCAACGAGGTGATCGAACGCCTGACCAGGGACCGGCAGGTCCTGATCGAGCAGCGCAGCCGGAACACCGTACAGTATGTATTAAAATAAGGGCTTAGTTTTTCTTCCGCTCGATATACGCGAGAATACCGCGAAGCATCTCCGGACTGACCGGTTTCTTACGCAGGAAACGATTGGTTTCTTTCTCTTGTTCCGATACGGCATTCTTTAGCAGGTGATCCATCGCGGGAACGAACAGCGTATCTGCCGTCATGCGTGCCGCCTTTTTCAAGCGGAACATTTCCGTATGATTAGTGAACTCATCCTGTCCGCCTGTTATAAGTAATACCGGGCTCGTCAGCCTGCTTATTTCCACCAGGGGATCATAGGGCAATACCGAAGTAAGATAAGGCAGCAGGTCGGCGGAAATGAAGCTGCTCTGTATTTCATTCAGCGTATCCACCCGTTCCTTTCTTTTCAAACGCCCGAACAGATCCATCAGTTCCCTGTTCACCTCTTGAGGCTGCGAGGCCAGTTGCTCCTTCACTGCCGCATCGAAAGGCTTCGCCGAACAGTTCAGCAGGATGCAGGCAGATGCACCCGTTGTACGGGCAGCGCTCATAGCTATCCAGGCGCCTTCATTGTCGCCGATCACGATCACACGGCTGAAATCCTTGGTCACCTTCAGGTAACGGATCATCGCTTCCGCATCGCGTATGTAATCGTCGAAACGCAGCTTCCTGATATCGGACCCTATATCCGTGTTCTGTCCTACTCCTCTTTTATCATAACGTAAGGTAGCATAGCCATGCGCCGCCAGCGAATCCGCCAGTTGCTTATAGGAGTCTGTCTGTATGCCCATCGTAACATTGCCGTCTTTATTAACCATACCTCCGCCCGAGATAATCAGCACGGCTGTAT
>CALNCF010000446.1 GCA_937875035.1 uncultured Sphingobacteriaceae bacterium
ATACGAGGTTTGCGGGATCATCCTGTACGGTCACACCATCACTCTCCGCAAGGATCGCCCTTACATCATTCAGGTCGAAATCCCGTTCAAACTCAATGTTCACCGACTCCGAGTGCCCGCCCATTACCGGGATGCGTACGGTCGTCGCGGTAACGGCAATATGGTCATCGCGCATGATCTTCTTCGTTTCGAGGATCATCTTCATTTCTTCCTTCGTATAACCATTCTCCGTAAATACATCGATCTGCGGGATCGCGTTCATGTCGATCGGGTAGGCATAGGCCATCTCGCCCTTTATACCCTTGCGTTCATTCATCAGCTGGTCTACGGCTTTTACTCCCGTGCCGGTCACCGACTGATAGGTGGATACCACCACGCGTTTTATTTTATATTTCTGATGGAGCGGGTTCAGCACCAGCACCATCTGGATGGTAGAGCAGTTCGGGTTGGCAATGATCTTATCGGTATGCGTAAGCGCATCGCCATTGATCTCAGGTACCACCAGCTTCTTATCCGGGTCCATTCTCCATGCCGAAGAATTATCGATCACGGTAATGCCTGCGGCGGCAAAGCGGGGAGCTTCTTTTAAAGAAGTTGTTCCGCCCGCGGAAAACAGGGCAAGCGCAGGCTTCATGGCGATGGCATCATCCATAGAAACCACCTTATAGCTTTTGCCCTTAAAGACGATCTCCTTGCCGACACTCTTTTCAGAGGCAACAGGGATCAGCTCACTTACAGGGAAGTTACGTTCTTCCAACACCTGGATCATTTTGGTGCCTACCAGGCCGGTAGCACCCACTACGGCTACTTTCATTTTAAAAGAAGTTGTATTAGTACGGTTTTATCAAACCGGATGATTTTTAAGATTTGTCAAACCTACATGATAATAACAAGAAACACAACCATCCGGCCCATTAAAGAGCAGGAAAAACAAGGTAAAACCAGCAGACCGAGAAGATATGAGAAGATTAATAATACTGGCAGCGATATGCCTGCCCGGGCTTGCCTACCCACAGATCAGCGAAACGTTCAGCGACGGTAATTTCAGCAGCTCCCCGACCTGGAGGGGCGACGCCCCGAAATTCCGGGTGAATGAGCAGTTGCAACTCCAGACCGTACTTTCCGGCAAAACCGATACCCTGTACCTGTCGACCGGCAGTAACTACCGGGCCAACAGCACCTGGGAATTTTACATACAGATGAATTTTGATCCTTCTGCGGCTAACCTGATGAGGGTATACCTTTGTTCGGACCAGGAGAAATTAGACAGCGCCCTGAACGGTGTATTTGTACAGGTAGGCGAAAGCGGGAACAGCGATTCGTACGACCTGTACAGGCAAACCGGGAACACGCTGACGCGCCTGATCGACGGCCCGCCCAAAACAAGGCTTCGAAGCGATACCCTCCGCGCACGCATACGGGTAAGCTGCGATACCGGCGGAACATGGACCCTCCACACAAGTACCGACGACAGCAATGTGTATACGAAAGAAGGTCAGGCTCTCTATAAGCATGCATATCCGGCGCATTACTTCGGATGTTATGTACGCTATACGCCTTTACGAAGCGACAAATTCATTATGGATGACATCCTGATCGATGTGCTCGAGCCGGATACCCTGCCACCCTATCCTGTAAAGGCTACAGCCATAGACCCCATCAGTGTCTTACTGGAATTTAACGAGCCGCTGGATACAAGCGGGTTGCCAGACACTCGCAACTACAGCATACAGCCGCCAGGTCATGCTGTAACAAGGGCTGAACTGTCGCAACCCCTAACAGACCAAATCACCTTAATCCTTGATCTGCCTTTAAGCCCGGGCACCTATACCCTGCTTGTAAAGAATCTTTCTGATACTTCGGGCAATATCATGCGCCCGGAATACCCGGTTGTTTTCAGCTATGCACCACCACTGATAATTAACCCCGGCGATGTGCTGATCAACGAAGTATTCCCCGATCCCACACCCAGCGCAGGCTTACCGGCTGCCGAATTCATCGAGCTCTACAACAAGCAGCATTTCACTATTCCGCTCCAGGGCTGGAAATACAGCGACGGGACCAGCACCTATACGTTTAAGAACGACAGCATCCGGCCCGGAGAATACCTGATCCTCTGTGCGATGGCCGACACTGCTGAATACCGGCTATATGGGAGGGTAACAGGCCTCGCGCCATGGCCAAGCCTTAATAATGCTTCCGACTCGCTTACCCTTCGCGATACGCAGGGAAGGATCATGTCGCAACTGGTGTACAGCGACCGCTTTTACGAAGACCCGCTGAAGAAGAACGGAGGATACACCCTGGAGCTGAGCGACCCGTACAGCAGCTGTAGCGCGGCCTACACCTGGACAGCCTCCTGCGCCATAACCGGAGGCACACCCGGAACGGTGAACAGCGTGTACCACCCATACCATGACAGCATCCCCCTTATGGCATTTCGGGCAGCTCCCACAGATCCATACACCCTGCATGTATCCTTCAATAAAAAACCATGGCAGGAAAGCATCACAGAACTGAAACATTACAGGCTGAACCCGGGCAACAGGATACCGGATAGCGCCTACACACCGGCATATGCTCCTAAAGATCTGGCACTCCGTTTTTCAGCACCCTTAGAGCAAGGCATGGGATATCATCTGCAGATAGATTCGGTATCCGATTGCACCGGGCAGCTCATTCATCCGCAGCACCGCGATCTCTATTTTCAGACAGAACAGACCGATGTACAAAGCCGTGTGATCATCAACGAGATCTTTTACGATGAAACGCCACAGGTAAGCCTTCCATTGGCAGAATATATCGAGCTTTACAATGCTTCCGATGACACGGTGAACATGCAGGGCTGGAAGTACGCTGATCCCGGCAGGGCTTATATCTTCGAGGCATTGACCCTGTATCCCAACGACTACCTGATCGTATGCGCCAGGCCCGACACCTCGCTGTTTCAGGGCTATGGCAAGACCATCGGCATTACACCTTTCCCTTCCCTGCATAATACGAATGATACCCTGCGGCTCTTCAACAAAGCAGGACGGCTCATCGACGAGGTACAATACCATTATAAATGGCAGCAGGAAACCTCCAAACGCAACGGGGGCTGGTCGCTGGAACGCATCGATCCCCACAGCGACTGCTGGGGAGCCGGTAACTGGAACAGCAGTATAGATTCTTCCGGAGGAACCCCGGGACGGCAAAACTCCATTCATCAACAACATACCGATACCATCCCTTTAACCATTCACCAAATAATTGTGACCGGGGACAGCCTGGTAGAATTCCGCTTCAGTAAGAACCTGAATATTTATTCCGCTTACACGGAAAACTTCCGGCTTACCGATTCGGCCGGGCTACAGCATGAAGCTGTGAAACTCCTTACCGACTCGCCCTACTGCCGTTATACCCGGCTAAAATTCAGACCGGCTTTAGCATCGGGCACTTACCTGTTTCGCCACACCCTATATGATTGTGCCGGGCAGGCCTTCGACCTGAAGCAGGAGATTCGCATAGGAATATTCCCCGATCTGAAATATTCACTGTACATCAACGAACTCTTTCCCGACCCGGCACCACAGGTAGCACTTCCTGAAAACGAATTTATCGAGCTCTATAATGAAGCCGATACCGCTGTATACCTGCAGGGCATGGAGATCAAAGACCCCGGAACCTCTTTTCGGTTTCGCGGCGACAGCATCATGGGAGGAGAATAT
>CALNCF010000447.1 GCA_937875035.1 uncultured Sphingobacteriaceae bacterium
GCCTCCTGGTAGGAAGGCATTTAGAGCGAAAGACGAGATTCGAACTCGCGACCCCGACCTTGGCAAGGTCGTGCTCTACCAACTGAGCTACTTTCGCTTAAACGTTGTATTGACGTTTGTGGACTGCAAATATAGACAAAATGGAACTTTCGTCAAGAGTAATTTTCATTTTTATCAGGCGATGCTCTTAGCTTATTCATTTATAGAACATTAATTTTCATTTTCCTCTTCCAGGCATAGATTTCCGGGGTTATTATACACGAAAAAGCGCCGGAGAATATGATGTACAGATCAGGATATTCCACCGCCGTACAAAAAAAGGCCATACGATCCGCATGGCCTTTTTCATCAGTGTCGAGAATCGATTATTCAGAGATCATAACCTTCGATACTTTTTCGAAGCCGTTTACTCTTAATTTCACCAGGTAAATACCTCCTTTGCTGATGCCAGCTTTGCCGGTATTCAGCTCGTACGTATGCTCACCCAGGTTTAATTTCTCCTGCATGATCGTCGAGATCTCGCGACCCAGCAGATCGTATACCTTTAAGGAAACATCAGCTCCTTCGGCCAGGAAGAATTTAACCTGTGCATGATCAACCACCGGGTTAGGATACACGGTGAAGTTCAGGTTGTTCGCGATGAACTGGTCTACACCACCAGTGTATGTTCCGGTGATGGAGATATCATCGATATAGATATTGTTACCGGAAGCAGAGGTCGCTTCGAAACGGATCAACCCTGAATTTGAATTCTGGATGTTCACCAGGGATACCGATTCTTCTCTCCACTGGCTTGGGTTGTTCGGCACAAAGCTCGATACCGAGTTACCTGTAGTTGCTAATGTAGATCCCGATTTGCTGTACTTGGAAATAAATGTGATACCGCAATTCTTGGAAACCGATACGGTCAGCTTATCAGCGAATGAGCTCGCGCGTTGCGCGTGGGCTACCCTGAATTTAAGCGTAGGTGCAGAAACACCGGTCAGGTCGAGCATCGGCAATACGAACGCGTCCGTTTTACCGGCAGCAGAACCGAACAATTTAATATAGATCGATGAGTTACCGCTGTATGCTGCGTTAGTAGTCTGCTCCCATGCCAGGTTATCATCTGAAAACACAAAGATATTCTTACCGATCAGGTTGGCATCTTCCATACCTTCTGTGTACTGTAAGGCATTTACGGTTGATGGATTCTGCATCACCGTTACATATGAATTTCTCACCAGGCTGTCCTCACCTGCTGCATTGCTCACCTTAAACTTCACGCTGTATACACCGGGAACATCATAAGTAACTACCGGGTTCTGGTCGGTAGAAACAGACGGCGTACCGCCTTCAAACTCCCAGCTCCAGGCAGTAGCGTTTCCTCTCCAGCTCATATCTTTATAAGACACATTGGTATTGATACATACCAGTGTATTTGAATAGAAATCAGCCTTAGGAACGCATGCA
>CALNCF010000448.1 GCA_937875035.1 uncultured Sphingobacteriaceae bacterium
GCTTTTATATAGATTTGCTTCAAAATCATAAAACATGGAATGGATCACAAACCCGGAGATCTGGGTAGGTTTATTAACACTGACGGTTCTGGAGATCGTTCTCGGGATCGACAATATCGTATTTATCTCTATCCTGGCGGGTAAGCTGCCGGAAGGGCAGCAGAAGCGGGCACGCCGCCTGGGTTTGGGTCTTGCCCTGATTACCCGGGTGCTGCTGCTGTTCTCGCTGAACTGGGTGATGAGCCTGACGGCTACCCTGTTCACGCTGTTCTCGGCAGAGATCTCGGGTCGCGACCTGATCCTGCTTATCGGGGGATTATTCCTGATCTGGAAAAGTACCAAAGAGATCCACGAGAAGCTGGAAGGCGATGAGCATGATTCATCGGTGAAGGGTAACGCGTCCTTTTCTTCCGTGATCGTGCAGATCCTCCTGCTGGATATCGTCTTCTCCCTCGACTCGGTGATCACCGCCGTGGGTATGGCGAACCAGCTGGGGGTGATGGTGGCAGCCGTTGTTATTGCGGTGGGCATTATGCTGTTCGCGGCAGAAGGCATCAGTCGTTTTGTCAACGAGCATCCAACGGTAAAGATGCTTGCATTAAGCTTCCTTGTGCTGATCGGTGTTTCCCTGCTGGCAGAGGGTTTGGACCAGCATATCCCTAAAGGATATATTTATTTCTCTATGGCGTTCTCGGTATTGGTAGAGATGCTGAACCTGCGGATGAAGAAGAGCAAACGCAAGCCGGTAGAGCTGCGGAATGTACCTAAGGAGGAAACGAAATAAGGTCTTCGCTGTGTAACATAAAAAAAGAGCCGGAACAGATCATGTTCCGGCTCTTTTCATAAAGACTGATTTGTCTTATTCAACCATGAACACACCTTTCATGATCGTAAAATGACCAGGGTAGGTGCAGATAAATTCATACTCGCCTTTTTCCAGTGGAGCTGTAAATTCGAACGTGGTGGATTTGCCCGGACCGATCATATCGGAGCCTGCGATTACATCAGGACTGTCGGGAGTGAAGTTCTTGGATAAGCCGGCCTGCATACCTGCAATACCCACGGTTTCGCCCGTACCCTTTTTAATGAACACGATGTTATGCTGCATCGCTTCATCAACCGATTTGTTGTGAAGGGTAACCTTTACCTTTTGTCCCGCCGCAGCGTGTAGCTCGGTTACATCGAACTTCATTTCCGCCATGGTATTACCCGTGGTGTTCACTTCGATCTCTTTTACCGGTAATGTAGACGGATCTGTCGTTGCCGATTCCTGTACGGTTGTTTCCGACTGTTTGCCGTTAGAAGTGTCTGTGTTTCCACCGCAGGCGCTGAGCAGCCATACACCTGCACCGATGGCTAAAGAGTAAATAACTGATTTTTTCATTGTATATATTGATTTAGATGAACTTATTCTGTTAAATAACCCGGCATAATACACCTTTCAGGTATTCTGATTCCGGGAAGGAAGCACGTATCGGGTGATCTTCCGGCTGGCCGAAGGTCTGGATGATCTGTACCTGTTTGCGGGCATCGGTGGCCGCCCAGGCTATGATCTGTTTAAAGTGATCTAAGGTGATGCTGCCCGAGCAGGAGAAGGTGGCTAAAAGATCGCCTGGCCTCATCAGCTTCATGGCCTGCATATTCAGATCCTTATAAGCACGTTGCGCGCGCTCTACGGCCTGCCTGGATGGAGAAAGCTTCGGAGGGTCGAGAATGATAACATCCCAGTGCTTCTGCTGCGCCTGTGCTTTCCGCAGGAAATCGAATACATCGGCCTCGATCAGCTGCTCCGGGTTTGCCTGAAGCTGATTGGCCTCATAATTCGCAGCCACCGTTTGTATGGCGGGCGCTGACGAATCGACACTGGTTACACCGGCTGCCCCGGCCTGCTGCGCGTATAAGCTGAACCCTCCCGAATAGCAGAAGCAATCGAGCACCTGCTTGTCTTTTACGTACCCGGCCACCAGCTTGCGGTTCTCCCGCTGGTCGAGAAAATACCCTGATTTTTGCCCGTCGCTGATATTCACCCGGAAGCGGATATTATTCTCCCTGATCTCCAGCTGTTCGGGTGGCATTTCTCCGTATAGCAAGCCGTTGCTCGCCGCCAGTCCTTCGAGCGAACGGCTGTTCGAATCGCTGCGTTCGTAAATGCCTTTGGGGTTCATATATTTTTGGAGGGAAGCGGTGATGATCTCCTTGCGCAGATCGGTACCCGAGGTCAGGAATTGCACCACGATATAATCGCCGTATTTATCTGCAATGAGACCGGGAAGGAGATCGGCTTCGCTATGGATGATGCGGTAGCTGTCGGTTTCGGGCCTGCCGGCAAAATGACTGCGGCGTGCTATCGCTTCGCGGATCTTTGTATCCCACCACTGCGCATCGACCGGTGTATCCTGGTCCCATTCCAGCACACGGGTTGTAAGAGCCGTACGCCAGGAAGTTTTGCTGGGAGTCCTGCAGCGCTATGATCTCTCCGTTCCCAGGCTTACCGTGCACCTGCTCAATTGCTCCGGAGAACACCCAGCAATGATGGTGCATCACTGGTTTTTCTTTGCCTTTTTTTAGTTGTATCCGTATCATTTTCTATTCTTCAAAAATACTTACTTTAGCACAATTACCGCTATTTTATACAGATAATTACCGATGGATTTTTCGCACGAATATTTTATGAAAGAAGCGCTTAAAGAAGCGCAGAAAGCTTTTGAAGAAGAGGAGGTGCCCATTGGTGCAGTTATCGTTTGCCGCAACCGGATCATTGCCCGTGCGCATAACCTTACCGAACGCCTGACGGATGTAACAGCCCATGCCGAAATGCAGGCGTTTACCTCGGCGATGAGCTACCTCGGGGCCAAGTACCTGCCCGAATGTACGCTGTATGTCACCATAGAGCCCTGTATGATGTGCGCCGGGGCTTCTTACTGGTCGCAGATCGGGACCATTGTTTTTGGCGCTTATGACGAAAAAAGAGGGTATTCGCGTTTCAGCGATCGTGCCCTGCATCCTAAAACGGTGCTGGTGAGCGGTGTGATGGAAGATGCCTGTAAAGCGCTGATGCAGGAGTTCTTCCGGGCGCGCAGAGATTCATAGGTTTTATTAAGGTCTGGGAAAACTATATTTATCTATATTTGTCATTATTATAACAACATTTTTAATCTAAAAAAACAAATACTATGGCATTTACTTTACCGGCATTACCATATGCAGTTGATGCATTGGAGCCACACATCGATAAGATGACTATGGAAATTCATCATGGTAAACACCATGCTGCCTATGTTACTAACCTGAATACTGCTGTTGCGGGAACTGATATGGAGAAGATGTCCATTGAAGATATCTGCAAGAATATTTCCAAATATCCGATGGCTGTGAGAAACAACGGTGGCGGACATTTCAACCACACGATGTTCTGGTCGATCATGTCGCCGAACGGCGGAGGTGAGCCTAAAGGTGAGCTGGCAGAGGCGATTAAATCTGCCTTTGGTTCTTTCGAAGAATTCAAAACAAAATTCACCCAGGCGGGAGCTACACGTTTTGGCTCAGGCTGGGCCTGGCTGATCGTGGGTGCAGACAAGAAATTAGCGGTGACATCAACCCCTAACCAGGATAACCCTTTAATGGATATCGCGGAAGTAAAAGGTACTCCGATCCTGGGTATGGATGTGTGGGAGCACGCGTACTACCTGAAATACCAGAACCGTCGTCCGGATTACATGAGCGCATTCTTCAATGTGGTGAACTGGGATGCGGTAGCAGAACGATTCAAGAAAGCATAAGCGTTTCACACGCCTGCGTAAAAAAGCCCCGGGTATACCTGGGGCTTTTTCTTTGAATATGCTTTTTTATGTTTTACTCTACGGTTACCGATTTGGCCAGGTTACGCGGCTGATCCACGTTACAGCCTCTCATGATGGCAATATGATAGGATAACAGCTGAAGTGGGATGGTAGCGAGTAACGGCACCAATGCTTCTTCAGTATCCGGGATCTCGATCACGTAATCCGCCATCTTGCATACTTCGGTATCACCCTTGGTCACAATGGCAATGATCACACCCTGGCGGGCTTTCACTTCCTGGATATTGCTGATGATCTTTTCGAGGATAGCGCCCTTGGTGGCAATTACTACCACAGGCATCTGCTCATCGATCAGCGCGATCGGACCGTGCTTCATTTCTGCCGCAGGGTATCCTTCCGCATGGATGTATGAGATCTCTTTCAGCTTTAATGCGCCTTCCAGGGCTACCGGGAAATTATAGCCACGGCCAAGATACAGCGCGTTACGCGAATCCTTAAAGCGGTCGGCAATTACCTGGATCTGCTCATTCGACTGCAGGGCTAATTCTACTTTGCCCGGAATGGCTTCCAGCTCGGTCAGCAGCTCTACCAGCCGTGTTTTGCTTACCGTTCCTTTTTTCTGTGCCAGCGATAATGCCACCAGGCTTAAAATAGTTACCTGCGCGGTAAATGCCTTGGTCGAAGCCACACCGATCTCCGGTCCGGCATGGGTATAGGCGCCTGCATGCGATACTCTTGGAATAGAAGAGCCTACTACATTACAGATACCGAAAATTGTCGCTCCTTTGGATTTGGCAAGCTCGATGGCTGCCAGGGTATCGGCGGTTTCACCGGATTGGGAGATCGCGATCACGATATCCTTTTCGGTAATGATCGGGTTCCGGTAACGGAACTCCGACGCGTATTCCACTTCTACCGGGATGCGTGCAAAATCTTCAATTAAATATTCGGCCACCAGGCCTGCATGCCATGACGTACCGCATGCTACAATCAGGATGCGCTCGGCATTCTTGAATTTCTCTTCGTATTCATTCAGCCCGCTCAGGGAGATAAAGCCATCCTTCGCGATGATCCTTCCACGCATACTATCGTAGATGGAACGGGGCTGCTCATAGATCTCTTTCAGCATGAAATGCTCGTAGCCACCTTTCTCGATCATCTCCAGCTTCATTTCCAGCTCCTGGATGTACGGGGTCTGCTCAATGTTTTCGATGGTCTTTACCACCAACTTGTCGCGGTGTACAATAGCCAGCTCGTTATCATTTAAGAAGATCACGTTCTTGGTGTATTCCACAATAGGTGTCGCATCGGAAGCGATGAAGAATTCACCTTCTCCCACACCGATCACCATCGGGCTGCCCTTACGGGCTGCGATCAGCTCGTCCGGGTTATCCTGCGAAAGGATCACGATCGCGTAAGCGCCGATCACTTCGTGCAGCGCCATGCGTACCGCTTCTTCCAGGGAAACGCCGGTCTTCTGCTGAATATCTTCTATCAGGTGAATAAGCACCTCGGTATCTGTATCACTATGGAACTCGTGCCCGCGTTTAATCAGCTCCTCTTTCAGGGGGCCGTAGTTCTCAATAATACCGTTGTGAATAATGGATAGTCTCCCATTGTTCGATGTATGAGGGTGCGCGTTCTTGTCGTTCGGCGCCCCGTGTGTGGCCCACCGTGTGTGACCCATACCGGCTGTACCGTTGGTTGGCTTGCCGTCTATATAGTTAAGAAGGTCGCTTACTTTACCGGCTTTCTTATAAATGGTCATGGCGCCATTCATCAGCGCCACACCGGCACTGTCGTAACCCCTGTATTCAAGGCGTTGTAAGCCTTTTATAATGACCGGAAAGGCTTCTCTGAAGCCTATGTATCCTACAATTCCGCACATAGTGATTTAATGGTTGTCGTGTTGTTAGAAAATAAAAATACAGAATTTGTGATATAAAAGAATCAATAGAGCTTCGTATATCTAATATCAAGCTTCATCTGGTAAGAGGCATTGCCCGCCCCGCCAACAATGCTGCGGTTCGCCAGGATCTGTTTGTTCCTGCCTTCCAGATAAATTGCTTTGACATCTAACACGCCGTTCATGAGGTCTTGTATCGTTCTGGTTAACTCGATTTTGTAGTGTTTGTTTGTGGCATCGTAATTTGCCTGCGAAATAATGAACTCGCTGCCGTCTGCATTCTCTCCTAAAAGGATCAATGCCGGAATTACTGCTAAGGAAGCATCGCTTCCCCCTTCGATCTTAACGAACATTTCGGCTTTGTTTACCGAAACCAGCCCAGAATCCTGTAAGTGTTTCAGGTGTGGGAAGGCGATCTTGGCACGAAGCCCGGCTAAGGGCTGGATGTATAGCTGGTTTTGTCCAAGGGTACTGTCGGCCAACTGCTGGCTGATCACGGTGCCGGTATAATCGTGCGCATAATGCATGATCCGGGCCGAACCACTATTAATATTGAACGCAAAGTTGCTCGTATCAGTAGCGGTCTTGTAGTACAGCATAATGGCTGCCCTTCCGCTGTTGGTCAGGTCGAAAGCCATAATACCCCCATCGCCCGAAACCTTGGTAGTCACAATATGAAGTCCTTTCAGGTAATCGAGGAAGAACACATTGCTTCTCAGCTCCTGTGAGCCAGATTTCGACAGGAGCTCCTGTCCGAATGCATCATTCAGCTTGATCCGCAATTGCGGAGCGACCTTGGTGATCGTATCCGGAAGACCGGCACGGATATTCTGGATAATCAGGCTGTCTTTCGGCTTCGCTTTGTACGTAGCGCTGCCGATCATGGCCGGGTCGTAAGAGATCACCTTATTGGAGTAGTACACCGAATCGGCGCTTATCTTTTCGTTGATCCGGTATATATTGGTCTGAAAAGTACTGGATGTGTCTCCGTAAAAGCGTACTGTGGCATCAGATACATAACCCAGCACCAGCACCACCGAGTCGAGGCTCAGGGAAGTACCGAAGTTTACATCTTCTTTGGATAATAAGGCATGTGCCGTGATGGAAGAAGTGGTCCTTCCGAAAACCGGGTCAGAGAAATCACCCATCAGATACCGGCTGAGGTTAGAGGTAACCAGCGAATCGTCTTTAATAATATGCGACAGGATGGATGTGGTATCGGTGAAGTTTCCGCCCAATCCGCTATTGTCTTGCAGCTCAAGCCCTAAATCATCCGGATTTTTGCAGGACTGAAAAATAAAAAGACTTATTAATATGATTAATAAGTCTAAGTTTTTGAATTTCATTTGTGTGATAAGCTCTTTATGCTGTTATTAATTCTTCTCCTACCTCTTCGTAAAACTGTACAAAAGCATCAAAATCAATTTCATCATGAGCGAAGTTTTCCACCACATGTTTGTCATTTTGTTTTGACAGGTATTTCAAAACGGCCGGATCAATGTTCTCATCTGCTTTAATGATCGCATCCGAATAGTTGATAGCGTTCATATGAAGGCCTGCGCAGCTGCCATCTTTTAAGAGGGCCGTATCGTTGGCTTCCATACCCGGCATCAGCGCTTTGGTACGAAGGTCCTTGCTCAGGGTATCTTCAAAGCAGTCTTTGTAGGCCGTTTTCAGGTACATCGGCACCAGACTGCTCATCCAGCCGAAGCAATGTACAATATCAGGCATCCAGCCTAATTTCTTCACGGTCTCTAACGCACCTTTGCAAAAGAAAATTGCACGTTCGTCATTATCCGCATGAAACTTTTCTTTCGCATCATGAAAAACGTTCTTCCGCTGGAAATACTCTTCGTTATCAAGGAAGTATACCTGCATACGAGCTGAAGGAAGGGATGCTACTTTGATAATCAATGGATTATCATTGTCGTTGATCACGATGTTCATACCCGAAAGGCGGATCACTTCATGAAGACGGTTTCTTCTTTCATTAATAAGACCAAATCGCGGCATCAGGATCCTGATTTCGAAACCTCTTTCCTGCATTGCCTGAGGTAACTGCCTGGTAATCTTTGAAATCTTGGTAAGTTCCAGAAATGGGGACATTTCATGGGAAATAAAGAGAATTTTTGTCTTAGCCATACTAATCTGAACTCCTTTACAATCTATGAAACTATCTGAATGATAGCTAAAATGAGTTTGCAAATATACAATTTTTATTTAGTTTTTATGCATAAAAACAGCAAGTTTGCTTGGATTCTGAGAAAAAACATCATTTTTGCCCCCTTATCCATTTTCCAAATTGAACGTATTCAAGACTAAATCTGCCCTCGGGGAATACCTGGCCCCTTTTCGTAAGAGCGGGAAACGGATCGGGTTCGTTCCTACGATGGGGGCCCTGCATGCGGGACATATTTCCCTGATACAGGCGGCAAAAAAGGAAAACGATCTTGTGGTATGCAGCATTTTTGTCAATCCTACCCAGTTTAACGACCCGGAAGACCTTAAAAAGTACCCCAGGCCTGTGGAAAAGGACCTTGCCTTACTGGAAGAGCATCATTGCGATGTGGTGTTTATGCCGGAAGTGGAGGAGATGTATGCTGATAATGCCCCCTGGACACACGATTTCGGCCTCCTGGAGAGGGTTTTTGAAGGAAAATTCCGCGCCGGGCATTTTAGAGGGGTCGGACAGATCGTAAAGATGCTGTTCGAGAGTGTGGAGCCTCATCATGCCTATTTTGGGCAGAAAGACTTTCAGCAGTTCCTTGTTATTAAAAAGCTGGTGTCTGATTTTCATATGCCTGTAGAGCTGACAGCCTGCCCGATCGTACGGGAAGCCAACGGCCTGGCCATGAGCTCGCGGAATGTGCACCTGAGCCTGGAAGAGCGTAGTAATGCCGGGCAGATATTCCGGATACTTTCACAAACCAGGGAAAACCTGTACCTGTTCCCTGTTGCTGAGCTGGAGAAAACGGCTATGGAGCAGCTGGCCCTGATTCCCGGCGCCTCCCCCGAATACTTTAATATTGTAAACAACACAGACCTTTCGGCTGTTACCAACCCGGAAACAGAAGCCGTATGTGTGGCTCTCGTTGCTGTCAGGATCGGCAAAACCCGCCTTATCGACAATATGATCCTGAAGCCCTGAACGGCATTTCATTCTTTAATTTTTAGCTATCTTTGCGCCCGTTATGCATATTGAAGTACTTAAATCCAAGATTCATCGTGTTAAGGTAACACAGGCCGAATTGAATTATGTAGGCAGTATTACGATTGATGAAGACTTGATGGATGCCGCGAACATGATCGTACATGAGAAGGTTCAGGTAGTGAATGTAAATAATGGGGAACGGCTGGAAACCTATGTGATCAAGGGCGAAAGAGGCTCGGGCATTGTATGCCTGAACGGTCCTGCGGCCCGCAAGGCACAGGTAGGCGACATCGTCCTGGTCATTTCTTATGCGTCGATGGATTTTGAGGAGGCTAAAAAGCATGAGCCTGTAACCATCTTCCCGGACGCGAACAACCGTCTTATCAGATAATCTCCTTGAGGAAGCAGATCCTGTCAGTTATCAAGTATATGGCGCTCCTGTCTGTAGGAGCCGCTTTGTTATGGTTTGCCTTCAGAGGTCAGGACATTAACAAGCTGTACAACGACCTGCTGAACGCCCGCTTCGGGTGGATCGCCCTTTCGCTTATCGTCTCTATCATTGCGCATTATATCCGGGCCCTTAGATGGAAGATGCTCATGAAGCCCCTTGGCTATGAGCCGAAGACCAGCACGACGTTTTACGCGGTGATGACGGGCTACCTGGCGAATCTTGCTTTCCCGAGAATGGGGGAGGTTTCGCGTTGCGGTGTATTGGTAAAAACTGATCAGATCCCGCTGAACAGCCTGTTCGGAACGGTTATTACAGAACGCATTATCGATGTGATCTTTCTGTTGCTGATCCTTGTGTCGGTCATCGCGATCGAATTTAAGGTGATCGGCGATTTTATATACACCCATATTTTATCGGGGATGATCAGCAAGATCATGGGGAATACCCTGATCATTGCGATCCTGGCCATTGCCATGGTCTCCACCCTGGTCACTACCTGGTTTTTATTCAAAAGATTCAAAGATCGTTTGCTGCAGATCGCGTTCATCTCGAAGGTAGTGGGCTTTCTGAACGGCCTGAAAGAGGGACTGACCTCGGTGCTTAAAATGCAGCGTAGGGGCTTGTTCATCGTGTACTCCATCGCCATCTGGGTGTGCTATTACCTGTCGTCGTACTTTTGCTTCTTCGCGATTGACGCGACCTCACACCTGTCGCCGGTGATTGCGCTGGTGGTGCTGGCGATCGGGGGATTGGGCATGTCGGCTCCTGTACAGGGAGGCATTGGCGCCTATCACTGGATCGTTTCGCAGGGACTGATGCTGTTCGGACTGTCGCAGGCCGACGGCCTGGTATACGCTACCATTAACCATTCGATGCAAACGGTGTCGATCCTGGTGGTGGGCGGCATTTCCCTGGTCCTTGTATTTTTGATCAACAAAAAGAATTATCAAACTCCCTTAAACGAGCAACATGGATAAGCTGGCAGTCATTCAATCGAAGATATTAACCCGGGAAGCCTTGCTGCCCAAGGTAAAGATCTGGAAATTCCAGGGTCAGAAGATCGTATTTACCAACGGGTGCTTCGACATTGTGCACCTGGGGCATATTGATTACCTCGCCAAAGCGGCTTCGCTGGGCAACAGGCTGATCGTAGGACTGAATACAGATGCCTCGGTCAGCTGTATCAAGGGGCCTTTCCGCCCGGTGCAGGACGAGCATTCGCGCGCCATGCTGATGGCCGCGCTGCATTTTGTAGATGCCGTGGTACTTTTTGGAGAAGATACGCCTCTCGAGCTGATCTCGTACCTGAAACCGGATGTGCTGGTCAAGGGAAGCGATTATTCGGTAGACCAGATCGTTGGCGCGGATGTCGTGCTGGCAAACGGCGGATCAGTACAGACCATCGACTTCGTGGAGGGTTATTCTACTTCAAAAGTGATCGACAAGATCATCAGATCTTCTAAATAAATGAATTTAACCTGGCCGGGCTGTATGTTTAACCCGCCAAATTATTATTTTCGAAACCTAAAACTGTAACAACTATGCACTTTCAATTATCCGAAGAACATTTAATGATCCAGAAAGCGGCCCGTGATTTCGCGCAGAACGAACTGAAGCCCGGAGTGATCGAACGTGATGAGCATCAGAAATTCCCTGCCGAGCAAATCAAGAAATTAGGTGAGCTGGGCTTTTTAGGAATGATGGTGGATCCTAAATACGGCGGTGCCGGATTAGACGCGATTTCGTATGTGCTGGCGATGGAAGAGCTTTCCAAGGTAGACGCATCTGCATCGGTGGTTGTTTCTGTGAACAACTCCCTGGTTTGTTACGGACTGGAAGCATATGGAAGCGAAGAGCAGAAACAAAAATATTTAGTGCCCCTGGCCAAAGGAGAAAAGATCGGCGCGTTTTGCCTTTCTGAACCGGAAGCAGGTTCCGATGCGACCATGCAGCGCACCACTGCCGAAGATAAGGGAGATTACTACTTGCTGAATGGTACCAAGAACTGGATCACCAATGGTAATAATGCTTCTTATTATATTGTTATCGCGCAGACAGATCCTGCAAAGGGTCACCGCGGTATCAATGCCCTGATCGTAGAGAAAGACATGCCGGGTTTCCAGGTAGGTCCTAAAGAAAATAAGCTGGGGATCCGTGGCTCCGATACACACTCCCTGATGTTTACCGACGTGAAGGTTCCGAAAGAGAACCGGATCGGTGAAGACGGCTTCGGCTTTAAGTTCGCCATGAAAACACTGGCAGGCGGAAGGATCGGTATCGCGGCGCAGGCCCTGGGTATCGCTTCAGGCGCTTACGAGCTGGCGGTTGCTTATTCCAAAGAGCGTAAGGCATTCGGTACGACTATTTCCAATCACCAGGCGATCCAGTTCAAGCTGGCGGATATGGCGACTGAAATTGAAGCTGCCCGTTTACTTTGCCTGAAAGCGGCATGGCTGAAAGATCAGAAGCAGGATTATGCGCAGGCAAGCTCTATGGCGAAGCTGTTCGCTTCTGAAACAGCGATGAAAACAACGGTAGAAGCGGTGCAGATCCATGGCGGATACGGCTTCGTAAAAGAATATCATGTAGAACGTCTGATGCGCGATGCGAAGATCACACAGATCTACGAAGGTACCTCAGAGATCCAGCGGATCGTTATTTCACGCGAAGTGCTGAAATAACCAGGAAGGTATATAATGAAAAAGCCTTGTTCGTCAGAGCAAGGCTTTTTTTATGTATGAATCTCCCGGAGGAGTAACAGGTTAAAGTGATGAAGCGGCCTGGCGCTTATCGGGGGATAGAAAGTGTTGTTGTGTCATTGAGATCACGAGGTACGTTGCTATCCTTCAGCATACCCGGTGGGAAAAAAAAGAGGCTTTTTGTTGATTGGAGTTTTTGATCCGGTCAGGATGCACTCCGGTTTTGTTTACCTGATCCATTTCTTCCTGCGTCACCAGCGGAGCATCAGGTTTCGCTACCGGCTTTGGTTCAGCCTTCACGATATCCTTGTTTCCGCGTTTCTTTACAGGCATATCTTTTGCGCGGTCCAGCTGGTATTCAGGTTCCTGCTTTTTATAGGCAGGCTCTTCCGGCGCAACGATCGAAGCGCCTGTTCTTTTGGTTCCTTCGATACCCGCTTTCGCTTCTTTGTGTGTGATGCGCACCCCGTCCTTGTAAGGAACTACGAAAGCATCCCTGATACCCATCTTGCGGATGTCATTCTTAAAGGCGTCAGCCTCTTCAAAATTAAAGAACAGTCCTACCACGTATTTATCCATACCGTCCTTGTTCTCGGCCATGATGGTTTCATCGACTTTATTCAGCTTGCCTTTAATATCGAAGTTTTTGTAAGCGCCAAGCTGTACACGGTAATAGTAGCCTTTCGCCTGTCCTTTCTTCGCGTTCGCTGCGTCGCGTTGTGCAACCAGCAGCTCCCCTTCCAGCATTCGTACCCGTGCGTTCATCGCGTTTAGCTCGGTCTGCAGAGAGTCGGCGCGGCGGTTGCTTGCTTTTAATTGATTCTTGGTTTCGGTGAAGTTGTCAAGTTGCTTGTCGTAGTTGATCTTCATCGCACGGATCTGTGCAGGCTTCATCTTACGGTAAACTTTTAACTCCTTCTTCAGTTGTTTTTTCTCTTCTTTGGTCTGTGCCAGGACATGCCCTCCGCACATCATAAGAACCAGACTTCCAACCAGGAATAATTTAAGGTTTTTCATTGTCTAT
>CALNCF010000449.1 GCA_937875035.1 uncultured Sphingobacteriaceae bacterium
TGTCGTTCCGCTGAGCATGGCTCGGCCGAAAGGCGTATCCAGGTTGCAGATACCGGGAGCCTGACTCATCCATAACGGACTGATGGCATGCATGTACGGCTCCGGCTGCTCATCCCGGATCTCTGCGATAAAGCCATGTTCGCTGCCTGTCAGCTTCATCGCATGCTGCAAAAGGATATGGAATGAGATGCCTGCATTATTCTGCTGGATGTATTTGTTCTGTGTTTCGGTAATGCTGTTGAGCAGCTCGTTGGTGGCAAGCATGCGTTCTTCGTAGCGTTTACGCTCGTCGATGGAACGGCTGGAAGATACCAGCCCGATCACCTCGTCGTTGTCGCCAAGCAGGGGGCGTGTGCTGATCTCGAACCAGCGATAAGTCCCGTTCCGGGTACGGAAACGATATGAGGTATACCTGTCTTCGTCTTCCCTGCGCAAGGCCAACCTATGGCTTTCGAATACCTGCGCGAAGTCCTCCTGGTGGAAATATTCATAGGGGTTCTGACCGATCAGCTCTTCAGGACTGTAGCCGGTGAGGTTTTTTGCAGATGGTGAAACGTAGATGTACTTCCCGGTCTTGTCGTGCAGGCAGATCAGGTCCTTCACATTGTTCGACAGGACCTCGTACATCTCTTTGTCTTTGCGGTTCCGGCTGATGTCGTGCATGGTGCCGGTAATCCCGATCACCCCGGAGCTCTGCACATCGAACAGGGCAACCATGAACACATGCATCAGCTTGATATTGCCACTGCGGGTCAGGTATTTTATTTCGGAACGGTAATAAGGCGTTTGTCTGGTAGTGAGCTGCTCGAATGCTGCAAAGTGAAGCGGCACTTCATCGGGCGCTATATACTGAAGCAGGGGTGTACCGATACACTCCTGCACCGGGTATCCCATGAGCTGTTCCCATGCTTTATTCAAAAAGGTGATATGACCATCGAGGTCGGTCTGCAGGAACACGTCTTCTTCACTGTTCAATACCTGCTCGTATTTATTTTCATTCTCTACGACAATGCCTTTGTCTTCCGGCATGATGGTAATATCCTCGTACTGCCATAAGGAAACGATCCTGTCGGGAGCCAGCTCTACAGGGGTATAGCTCCGTTTAAAGGTTCTGCCATTGGTGCAGAGAAAATATTCGTCGCGAAGGGCTGTTCTTTGGAGCTGGATCTCGCGGCTGCGCTGTATGAAATGCTCGGGCGCGATAAACCGTCCGGAAAGAGAAGCCATCAGGTCGCGGGCATCCAGGCCTTGCAGGTTCGCCGGGGCTTTCATCCCGAAGAGATCCCAGAATGCCTGGTTTGCAAGGATCACCGTATGATCCTCACCCGATACCAGTATCCCGGTATGGGTGGAGCTGAGAAGCGCATTGAACAGGTATAATCCAGACCGTTCGTCCATTGCTAAAGCTCTGTATCCCTTTTTACCATACCACTAATATATACAGCCTGTGAGATATTCCGGGCGCTTTTCAAAGAAATTAGGAGGTACTATCATAGTTTGCCAATTGGGTTTTCCATGAATGTGGAAAAATGAAGGCTCATTTTCAACGTGTTATACTCGTGTTTTCCTATATTTAGGATAAACTCAATCATATCTAATTAACTAAAAATCATTTATTATGAACAGTAACACAGCAGGCACCCTCGGACGCATCCTGTTTGCGGTCCCTTTCCTGGTATTCGGTTTTTTTCATTTTATGAATGGCCCCGGTATGGCTATGATGGTTCCATCTTACATTCCAGGTGGTGTATTCTGGGTTTACCTGACTGGTCTTGCCAATATCCTGGCAGCCATCAGCATTGTTTCCGGTAAGCAAACCCGTTTGGCTTGTTACCTGCTGGCCCTTATGCTGCTGGTATTTATACTGACCATTCACCTGCCTGGCATGAGCAACCCGGAAACCCAGCAAATGGCGATGATGTCGTTATTGAAAGACATTGGCCTGATGGGCGGTGCCCTGATCCTGGCTTCGAAGTACGAGAAGTAAGAATGGAACCGAAAAATAAGTTTACGAATCCCGCAACAGCGGGATTTGTTGTTTATGAGCTTCGCGTATCGGTGAAATAATGTAAGTTCGCTTATGCAATATGCGATCGAAAATGAATACCTGCGTATCGGTGTAAAAAGCCTGGGCGCTGAGCTGTGCAGCCTGTATGATAAGGAAGCACAGCAGGAATTGCTGTGGCAGGCCGATGCGGCTTTCTGGCCGAGACACGCGCCCGTATTATTCCCGGTGGTCGGTAAGCTGAAGAATGATCAGTACCGTTACAAAGATCAATGGTATACGCTGGGACAGCATGGCTTTGCACGTGACAAAGTATT
>CALNCF010000450.1 GCA_937875035.1 uncultured Sphingobacteriaceae bacterium
CATCGGCTTTACCACGGATCTTCAGCTCACCTGCTCCTGTGATCTTTGTGTTCATCAGTTTCGTATCCAGCTCCATATCCACTTCTCCGGCACCCGACAGGGTGAGCTCAAAGCGCTCGCTGCTGAACTTATTCGTACCCTTAATGGATACCGCGCCCGAAGCCTTAATAGCATCGAGGCTAGCCGTAGATACATAGATCTTAATCGCTTTCGATGTCTTGATACTTTTTTTATTCTTTACATACAGGGTACCATCCTTTACTTCCGTGCTGATGTTTTCCATCACATTGGCCTGTGCCTCGATCCGGACTGAGGTCGTCGCGCTCTGTGTCAGCACGACATCATATCCCCCGCTCATGTCTATCTTATTGAAAGCCGCTACCGTACGTGTTTCCGAAGTAGTGGCACCTGTACCATTTACAGAATCGACCGCGCTGCAGGCAATGATGATCAGCGATGCGCATACCAGCAGGAGCACGACCGGGAAGAGTGTTTGTTTAATAGTTCTCATAACAATAAAGGGTTGATTTATCAGTTAAGTTTGAAGTAAAGACGCAGGCCCTTGCGGAATGGTTGCACGGGATGCGGATTTTTTTCATTTATTTGTACACGTTATTTACCCGCAGTGCTGTCTATCCTCATCCCCATATACAATTACGACGTACAGAAGCTGGTCGCTGAGCTTTCCGAACAATGCGTAAAGGCTGAAGTGGATTTCGAGATCCTTTGTTACGACGATGCTTCCTTCCCCGGCATTGCCGAAGCGAACAAGGGCATTGCCGCTTTCGAAGGAGTCGAGTACACCATCCTGCGGCAGAACATCGGCCGCTCAGCAATCAGGAACCTGCTGGCCAGAAATGCCAAGTACGATCATCTTCTCTTTATCGACTGCGACATGCAGATCGAGCACCGTGATTATATCGACCGGTACCTGGGCTGTATCGGGATGGCGGGCGCTATTTTCGGCGGGTTGAATTACGGGGAACGGCCTAAGGATACAGCCAAGCAATTACGCTGGGTGTACGGCAAGGAACGGGAAGCCCTGAGCGCGAAAGAGCGCAGCAACAAGCCTTATATCTCACTCAAAACCTGTAACCTGCTCATCAGCAAAGAGCTCTTCCGTAAGGTGATGTTCAATGAAACGCTGCGGGGCTATGGCTATGAAGACACACTGTTCGGGATCGAGCTGCAACGCGCGGAAGCGGATGTGCTGCATATCGACAATTCTTTAATTCACAAGGGGCTGGAGAACAGTGATGTGTTCCTGGAGAAGACCATCGAGGCCATGAAGAACCTGAAGCGCCTGCTGGAGGACCCGGCTCTGGATGCGCGCGACGCGCATCCGGCCTGGCTGCCCGGCCATGACGCCGTGGTCCAGCTGCATCCC
>CALNCF010000451.1 GCA_937875035.1 uncultured Sphingobacteriaceae bacterium
TGACCACAGTGGCCATGAATATCGTAACCAATATCGGCGCGCCGTCGTAAACATCGGGCGTCCAGAAATGGAAAGGCGCCGCGGAAACCTTAAAGCCCAGTCCGACGATCATCATTAAAACACCTGCATAAAATACCGGGGAGATGTCGCCATTGCTTAAGCGCAGGGCGTTACCGATCTGGTCGAGGTCGAAAGAGCCGGTCACGCCATAGATCAGCGCGATACCGAACAACAGGAAGCCTGTCGCGAAACAACCCATCAGGAAATACTTCAGGGCCGCTTCATTCGATAGCAGGTTCTTCTTCTTGATGCCCGCCAGGATATACATACATACCGACATGATCTCGATACCGATGAACAGCATGGCGAGATTCTGGAACGATACCATCGCGAATACACCAACCAGCGAGAACAGCATCAGCGCGATGTATTCGGCAACGTTGCTGCTGATCTTTTCGAAGTAATCTTTCGAAAGTACCAGGATGAGGATGGAAGTAAGAATGGTAAGCGCCATAAAGACGATCGCGTAGTTATCTACGAAGATCATCCGGTTATAATAATAGAAGTTCGTGTTCCAGTCGTTCAGCGTCAGCGCGAGCGAAGCAAGCAGGGCCAGGACAGAAACAGGAAGCAACATTTTGTTCGCCTTGTATACGCCAAGGAACAGAACCACGATTGCTACTAATGATATAATTACAATTGCCGACATTTATATTTTTTTTATGCTGATGAGTCTGGCTCACCAGGATGCTTATCCGGTATTTTTTTATTTAATGAAGGATGCTTTCGCGCTTACCTGCTGAAGCAGGTTCTGCACTGCCGCTTCCGACACATGAGTGAGCGGCGCCGGGTATACCCCTACCACGATCACGACAATAACAATAACATATAATACAACCCGCTCTGACGAACGGATATCAGTGAACGTAGCTGTAAGCGCGTTGCTTTCGCCCAGCATGGTGCGCTGGTACATCCGCAGCATATACACGGCACCGAGAATAATGGTAAGACCCGCGAAGGCTCCTGCCCATACATTGTATTTGTACACTCCGAGGAGCAATAAGAATTCACCGATAAAGCCATTGGTCAGGGGAAGCGCCACGCTGCCCATCATGATCACCACGAAACAGATAGCCAAAACCGGGGCCTTATGAATGATACCTCCGAGCTTAGCGATCTCGCGGGTATTCATACGTTGCTCAATAACAGAGATGATGAAGAACAGGCCGACTACGTTGATACCGTGGTTCAGCATCTGGATCATCGCGCCCTGCATTGCCTGCGTATTCAGCGCAAACACCCCGGCTGTGATCAGTCCGACGTGAGCGATAGAGGAATAAGCGATCAGGCGTTTCATGTCTTTCTGCATAAACGCGATCACCGAAGCGTATACAATACCAATTACACACAGTGTAACTACAAGGCATGACCAATGCTCTGCACCCAGCGGAACGATCGGCAGGATCCAGCGGATCACACCGTACACCCCCATCTTCAGCATGATACCTGAAAGAAGCATCGTAGCCGGGGTCGGGGCCTCGGTATAAGTATCCGGCTGCCAGGTATGGAAAGGGAACACCGGGATCTTAATGGCGAACGCCAGGAAGAACATCCAGAAGATCCAGCTCTGTGTGGCAGCGTCTAAATCCAGCGCATAGAATGCCGCGATATCGAAGGTATGGTTGCCGGGCGTTTGCAGGTACAGGTAAACAAGACCGACCAGCGTGAACAAGCTTCCGAGGATCGTATAAATGAAAAACTTAAAGGTCACCTTTACCCTGTTCTCTCCACCCCATATACCTGAGAGGAAATACACCGGGATCAGCGCCAGCTCCCATGCCGTATAGAACAGGAAACCGTCGAGCGCAACAAATACACCGATCAGACCAGCCTGCATAGCCAGCATCAGCGAATAAAAAACAGAAGGGTTCTTGTATTCGTGGCGGAAGGTTGATAATACGATCAGCGGTAAGAGGAATGTGGTAAGCAATACCATCAGCAGGCTGATACCATCCATACCCACTTTAAAATGAATGCCCAAGGAGCTTACCCATGGGATGTTCACCAGGAACTGGGTGCTGGCATCGGGAACAAAATTCACGAGCGCCGACACGGCCAATGCAAGTTCGATCAGCGTAAAAGCCAATGCCGCTTTCTTTACCTGCTCAGCTTTAAGGGCCAGTAACAACAGGGAGGCCAGTAAAGGAAATAGAAGTAGTATAACTGTTATCATCAATCTAAGCTTACATTAAAAAGAAATTCAATACCATGATCAGGATAATACCAATAACCATCGCAAAAATATAGAAGCCGGTATAGCCGGTCTGGAGCAGGCGAAGGTTCTTAGAGCCTTCCATCACCGCTTTTCCAAAGCCGTTCACCACGCCGTCGATACCGCTCTTGTCGATCACTTTATAAAAGAAATCAGAAAGCGCATCCAATGGTTTTCTGAATAAATTATCATATAGTTCATCTACATAGAACTTGTTGTATGAAGCCGCCTGCAGGGCCGGAAGCCGGGTACCCTCCGCAGCCGGAACCTCCGATTTCTTTACATATTTTGTATAGGCAAAGAAGATAGAGATGAGCACCCCGAGCATTGATACACCCATCAATACAAATTCGGTGGTGTGATCGAGTGTCAGCCCGGGAATATAGGCGCTCGCATAAGTAAACACCGGGGCCAGGTAATGATGCAGGCTTTCGCCTCCACCCAGCACATGCGGAATATTGACGAAGCCACCGATCACCGACAATACCGCCAGTACGATAAGTGGAATGGTCATGTTCTTAGGCGATTCGTGCAGGTGATGCTGTTGCTCATGCGTACCACGGAACCCTCCGTAAAAGGTCAGGAATATCATGCGGAACATATAGAATGCTGTTAGCAAGGCACCCACTACCCCTAATCCCCATAATACCGGGCTATGCTCGTACGCATGCGCCAGGATCTCATCCTTGGAAAAGAAACCGGAGAAAGGCGGCAGACCTGAAATCGCAAAGGTAGCCAGCAACATGGTGATAAAGGTAACCGGAAGGGCTTTCTTCAACCCACCCATCTTACGCATATCCTGCTCGCCGCTCATGGCATGGATAACACTACCCGCACCTAAGAACA
Source organism: uncultured Sphingobacteriaceae bacterium (assembly GCA_937875035.1). Lineage (GTDB taxonomy): Bacteria > Bacteroidota > Bacteroidia > Sphingobacteriales > Sphingobacteriaceae > CALNCF01. The sequence goes on from CALNCF010000451.1 coordinate 3,119, forward strand.
GCAGGGCCTTAAAGAACGCGTGTGTCATCAGGTGAAACACGGAACCGGTAAAGGCGCCCACACCCAAGCCCAGGAACATATAGCCCAGCTGGCTCACGGTTGAATAGGCCAGCACTTTCTTAATATCTGTTTGTGTCAATGCGATCAGCGCCGCGAAGATCGCCGTAGCCACCCCGATAACAGCGATCACATCCATGGTGAAAGGAGCAAGCACGAACATCGCGCTCGAACGTGCGATCATGTAAATACCGGCCGTTACCATGGTTGCCGCGTGGATCAGGGCAGATACCGGTGTCGGACCCGCCATCGCATCGGGCAGCCAGGTATAAAGCGGCAGCTGCGCGCTCTTACCGGTAGCACCGATGAACAACAATAAAGTGATCGCAGTCAGCACCGTGTCACCCTGTACAAAGCCTGCAGCCCTTGGTAATACTTCGGCAAAGGAAACGCTTCCGAAGGTATTGAAGATCAGGAACACGCCCAGCAAAAAGCCCAGGTCGCCGATACGGTTCATAATAAATGCCTTCTTAGCGGCATTGTTATACTCCTGCTTTTTGAACCAGAAGCCGATCAGCAGGTATGAGCAAAGCCCTACCCCTTCCCAGCCAATGAACATGATAACATAGTTCGCGCCCAGCACCAGCAGCATCATGAAGAACACGAACAGGTTCAGGTAAGCGAAATACCGCGCGAAGCCTTCATCATCATGCATATACCCGATGGAATACACATGAATGAGGAAGCCCACACCGGTAATGATGAGGAGCATCAGCACAGAGAGCGGGTCCACCAGGAACGAAAAGGGAATATGAAGATTCCCTGCCGAGATCCAGCTGAACAGCTCGATGGTAAACGATTTTGTTTCGCCGGCACGCAGCTCAAAGAAGATGCACAGGCTCAGTATAAATGAAACCAGGATGGCAGCGCTTCCTACCACTCCTGCTACACTTTTAGGCAAACGGTTCCGGCCGATGCCATTGATCAGGAAACCGATCAGCGGCAGGATGGGAATTAACCAAACAAGTTGTATCATAATATCTAATCAAATATGGGTATGCAGGTATAAAGCGTATCCGCTTTACGGTCCCTTTTTATCCTTTTAATCTGTTCAAAAAATTAACATCGATCGAACGGGTATTCCGGTAGATCATCACGATGATCGCCAGGCCCACGGCTACTTCCGCAGCAGCTACGGCCATAATAAAGAAAACGAAGATCTGCCCGGCCGGATCGCCCCGGTATGCCGAGAAAGCCGCCAGCAGCAGGTTCACCGCGTTCAGCATCAGCTCTACCGACATGAAGATCACGATCGCGTTCCTGCGTACCAGTACGCCCATCACACCGATCACAAAAAGCAGCGAGCTCAGCACCAGGTAATGATCTAAAGGAACCGCCTGGATTTGTTGTGTAATATTTTCCATTCGTATAATTAATCTTTCTTAGCCAGTAATACAGCGCCGACCATAGCAGAAAGCAACAGGATGGACGCCAGCTCAAACGGCAATAAAAACTCTTTGAATAATACCCTGCCCAGGTTCTGCACCAAGCCGGTCTCGGGCTTTGCCAGTACAAAGCCTTCGGACGATACGCCTGTCTGCCTGCACCCACCAGCGTAACCAGCAACAAGCCGGCAGCGATCACCCCGGCGAACTTGACCAAGGTGGATTTTTGCGGCTCGAGATCCTTACCCAGGTTCAGGAACATGATGGCAAAGATGATAAGCACCATGATGGCGCCCATGTAAACAATAAAGTTGACCACGGCCAGAAACTGTGCATTCAGTAATACATAGTGACAGGTAATGCTGAAAAAGGTCATCACCATATACAGGGCACTGTGGATCGGGTTTTTGGCGAATACCGTCATCGTTGCGAAGATGACCGTAAGCGCGGCTAGCAGGTAAAATATCGATTGGTTCATTTAAGACTTCGTCTTTTTATGATCGTGTCAAAATTATAAATTGATTTAGCGTGATCTATTTCAGGGGAGCTTCCAGCAGCTTGTCTTTCCCGAAAATAAATGTATCTCTGCTGTAATTCGCTTTGGTGATGTCGCCATCCAGGTAGATCGCCTCTTTCGGACAAGCCTCTTCACAAAATCCGCAGAAAATGCAACGCAGCATATTGATCTCGTACACCGCGGCGTATTTCTCTTCACGGTACAGGTTTTCTTCCCCCGGCTGACGCTCAGCAGCGGTCATGGTGATCGCTTCCGCAGGACAGGACAAAGCGCACAAGCCACAGGCTGTGCAACGCTCACGTCCCTCTTCATCCCTCTTCAAAGAATGCTGTCCCCGGAAATTTTCGGAGAACTCTCTTTTTACTTCCGGATAAAAGATGGTCTGTTTCTTTTTAAAGAAGTGACCCAAGGTAATAGCCAGCCCGTGAACGATCGCCGGGAGATACATGCGCTCCCAGAAGGTCATTTCTTTCTGCTCTATTACTTTTCTCCTGTTGGTTAATGAATTCATTTCGTATCCTGTTGATTATGCAGCTGAAGCTTTTCAATGCTTCCTGCATCATTATCCTTTAATCAAAATTACAATCCCGGTAATGGCGATGTTCGCAATGGCCAGGGGAATCAGTATTCTCCATCCCAGCTTCATCAGCTGGTCGTAACGGAACCTCGGTATGGTCCAGCGAACCCAGATGAAGAAGAAAATAAAGAAGAAGATCTTCATGAAGAACGCGATCACACCTAAAACGGCTACCAGGTTCGGGTTAGCGATCATGCTCATGAACGGGAAATTATACCCGCCGAAATAAAGCGTGGAGATGATCGCCGATGAAGCAAACATATTGATGTACTCGGAAAAGAGGTAGAAG
>CALNCF010000452.1 GCA_937875035.1 uncultured Sphingobacteriaceae bacterium
ATACAAAGACCGTGGAGAATACGTACAGCAGGACCCCGCTCAGGGCGTATTTGGAACGCCATTCCAGCAGGATCTCTTTCTTAACCAGGGTACTGACTTCTTTAAGCAGGCTCATCTGGCGGTAAAGATATAAAAACATTACATGCCGGAAACGGCAGGTACGGCATCAAAATAAAACAAGCGCCCGCATTTATGCCGCAGCCTCGCCCGGGATCGATAAAAAGTTCTATTTTTATCGCTTCAAATCATGATACGAAATGAATAAGATATTAGTGGCAAACCGGGGTGAGATCGCGATCCGGATCATGCGTTCCGCCAAAGAAATGGGTATTAAGACCGTGGCTGTTTATTCGGAAGCCGACCGCTTATCCCCGCATGTGCGCTATGCTGATGAAGCCGTGTGTATCGGCCCGGCCGCATCGGCGCAGTCATACCTGGTGATCGATAAGATTATTGATGCCTGTAAGCAGACAGGTGCCGAAGGCATACACCCGGGCTATGGCTTTCTTTCGGAGAATGCTGCCTTTGCACGGAAGGTGCGTGAGGCCGGCCTGATCCTGATCGGCCCTTCGCCGGAAGCGATGGAGATCATGGGTAACAAGTTATCGGCAAAGGCTGCCGCCTTAGCATATAAGATTCCGATGGTGCCTGGCACCGAGGAAGCGATCACCGACATCGGCGAAGCCAAGAAAAGAGCCGTGGAAGTAGGCTTCCCGATCCTGATCAAAGCTGCTGCCGGCGGCGGCGGTAAGGGCATGCGGATCGTAGAGCGTGCGGAAGATTTTGAAGAGCAGATGGACCTGGCGGTAAGCGAGGCTACCTCCGCGTTTGGCGACGGCTCTGTTTTTATTGAACGTTATGTGACCTCTCCGCGTCACATCGAGATACAGGTGCTGGGTGATACCCATGGCAATATCCTGCATTTGTTCGAGCGTGAATGCTCGGTGCAGCGCCGTCACCAGAAGGTGATCGAAGAAGCTCCCTCATCAGTGCTCACCCCGGAGATCCGCGAAGCGATGGGAAAATGCGCCATCGATGTAGCCCGTTCCTGCCAGTACACCGGCGCCGGTACGGTTGAATTTATTTTGGATGAAAACAGGAATTTCTTCTTCCTCGAGATGAATACCCGCCTGCAGGTAGAGCACCCGGTTACCGAGATGATCACCGGGATCGACCTGGTAGATCGGAAGAGCGTCGTGTAGGGAAAGAGTGTAGATCTCGGAGAAGCGATCAGCTTTAAGCAGGAAGACCTGCACATCAACGGGCATGCGATGGAATTACGGGTGTATGCGGAAGATCCGAACAACCAGTTCCTCCCCGATATCGGAACCCTCACCACCTACCAGACCCCGCAGGGGCCGGGTGTGCGTGTAGACGACGGATTTGAGGAGGGTATGGAGATCCCGATCTATTACGACCCGATGATCGCGAAGCTGATCACCTATGGAAAAGACCGTGAAGAAGCCATTGAGCGGATGATCCGCGCCATCGACGATTACAAGATCGCGGGGATCGAAACGACCCTGCCTTTCGGGAAATTCGTGATGCAGCATGAAGCATTTGCCAGCGGCCATTTCGATACACATTTCGTAAGTAAATATTTCAAGGGAATTCCGACAGATGCCAATGACGCGGATGAAATACAGGTAGCAGCAGCCATAGCGGCCAGGCTCTTCGGCAGGCAGGACAACCGTGCAGGAAACAGGAAGCAAAAGCGCTTCAGGGTGGAGAAAAAACAGGGTGTCCTGAGCTTTGTTAAAGCTTTGCGATACCATTTTGGTATATTAGTTGTTTATGTAGATGTCGTAAAGTATGATACCATTGAAATCTACCTCTTTTCTGTTCATCCTGTTGCTTTGTTTGCTCACAGAACCGCTGTGGGCCACCCATAACCGTGCGGGGGAGATCACCTACAGGCAGATCAACGCCTTGCAGTATGAGTTTACGCTGACCACTTTTACAGATATCAGCGGGCCAAGCCCGGTAGACCGTCCCACCGCCCTGATCAATTTCGGCGATGGTACTTCTTCGGAACAGCCCCGGGTGGTAAAAGAGCTTATCAGCGGTACCTTTATCCAGCGCAACAAATACCTGTTCAACCATACCTTCCCGGGCTACGCTACCTATACCATCAGCTACCAGGATCCTAACCGGAATAACTCGGTGCAGAATATGGCCAATTCGGTAAACACGCCTTTCTACGTGGAAACCGAGCTGGTGATCAACCCCTTTATCGGCTTTAACAGCTCGCCCGTGCTTTTACTGGAGCCGATTGACTTCGGAGGGCTGAACAAGCTCTTTGTACACAACCCGAATGCCTACGATGTAGACGGCGACAGCCTGAGCTTTAAGCTTGTGGCCTGCAAGCAGGCCGTAGGCGAAGAGGTGTTTGATTTCAGGTTCCCCGACAGGCAGAACGGCTTTGCCACGGATACGTTTTATATTGAAGAAGAAACCGGGCAGCTGATCTGGCGGAACCCGAGCCAGATCGGGCTGTATAATATCGCCATACAGATCGAAGAGTGGCGCTATGTGAAGAACTCCGGCCGGTATGTACGCATCGGCTACGTGGTCCGCGATATGCAGATCGAGATCTTCCCTACGAATAACAACCCTCCCGTAATCCGCCCCCTGGTCGATACCTGCATCATTGCCGGTACCATCCTCACGAAAAATATTATTGCCGACGATCCCGATAACAACGTGCTCACTTTAACCGCTACCGGGGGTCCCTTTAAGCTGCCTCCGCCCGATACCGTACGTTTTATCCAGCCGAACGTGGCTACCGGAACGGTCTCTCAAACCTTTAGCTGGACAACCTCCTGTAATTCGGTGCGCAAGCGCCCATACCAGGTGGTGTTTAAAGCTGTAGACGACGGAACACCGAGTCCGAAGCTGGTCGACCTGGAAACCTGGCGCATTACCATTATCGCGCCGGCTCCGAAGAACCTGGCTTCCAGCACTTCGGGAACATCGATCAACCTCACCTGGGATGGCTCGAATACTTGTAGCAAAGCACGGGGATATAAGATCTACCGGAAGACCGGACCTGCCCTGTTCAATCCTTCGGCCTGTGAAACCGGGGTGCCGGCCTATACCGGCTACCGCCTGATCCAGACGATCGACGACATCAATGCCAGCAGCTTCCGGGATAATAACAACGGGCAGGGTCTGCACATCGGGTTGAACTACTGCTACCGGATCATTTCTTATTTTGATGACGGTTCGGAGAGTATCTCATCCAACGAAACCTGCCAGCGCCTGTCGCGCGACCTGCCGGTGCTTACCCATGTAAGCGTGAACAATACCAGCGCTGCTTCAGGATCAGACACCGTGCGCTGGTCGAAGCCTACCGAGCTCGATACCCTGCAATACAGCGGGCCTTATGAATACCGCCTGATGCGTGCTTCGAACACTAACCCGGCATTCAACCTTATTCAAACCTATACAAGTACCTTCCTCGGGAACCTGAACGATTCCATATACCGGGATGAAAACCAGAACACACAGGACCTTCAATACACCTATCGCGTAGACCTGTACGCGGCCTCCGCATTGGTAGGCTATTACAGCCCTGCCTCTTCCATCTTCCTGAAAACAGAGCCGCTCGACAACAAGGTCGCGCTGAGCTGGGATGTACAGGTGCCCTGGACGAACGACAGCTTCCAGGTGTACCGCTATGATCCCGTTTCCGCAGGGTTTATCCATATCGGTACCAGCACCACGCTTTCATATACCGATACAGGACTGACGAATGGCGCGAACTATTGCTACTACATCCGGTCGTTCGGGAAATACCCGACCGATACCAATAATATCTTCATTAATAATTCGCAGGAAGCCTGCGAAACCCCGGTCGACCTGGAGCCGCCATGCCCTCCGCAGCTTACCGTAGTTCCGGGATGTACTACGTATACGAACGAGCTTAGCTGGACCAATACGGCAGGCTGCCCCGACGACATTCTGCGTTATAAAATTTACAAGACCTCTTTCGAGGGCGGTGACTTTAGCCTGCTGGCAGAAGTAAGCCCGGGGAATGTGCTTCATTACAGTGATCAGCAGTTATTCAAATCGATTGCCGGCTGTTATTTTATTACAGCGATCGATTCATTCAATAATGAAAGTGAAAAAAGCAATGTGGTCTGCGTGGATAATTGTCCGAAGCTGGGCCTGCCGAATGT
>CALNCF010000453.1 GCA_937875035.1 uncultured Sphingobacteriaceae bacterium
CCCTCGTTTTTACTTATAAAGATTCGGTGATGAGCTGCTACCGGTCGCCGGTGCTCTGGTCGCAGAATGCGCAGATGACGGCCGACTTTATTACGATGGAGATGAAGAACCAGCAGATCGACAAGCTGAACCTGTACGCTTCCTCTTTTATTGTGATGGTCGATTCGCTCGATTCGACAAAGTTCGACCAGATCCGCGGCAAGAATATGTTCGGAACCTTTCATGATAATAAGCTCAGCTTTTTACGGGTAGAAGGTAACGGGCAGAGTGTGTATTATGTGAAGGAGGATTCGGCCAGCTATGTGGGCGTGAACAGGGCTGAATGCAGCAATATGCTGTTGCATTTCGAGGATAACAAGATCCGGAAAGTAACATTCATGACCCAGCCCGATGCGACCTTCTTTCCTATCGAAGATATCGCCGTTTCCGACCTGACGCTGAAAGGGTTTACCTGGCGGGAAGCGCTCAAGCCTAAATCCAAAGAAGCGGTGATCCGCCGTGACTAAGCCTCAGAACAGCCGTAGCTGCCTGTCGCTGTAATTCCGGAAATGAGCCGTGGTCAATGAGCTCATGCGGTTCTTCCCGAAATATTTTTTTACACTTATAGCAAACAGCTGGTGAAGACTTTCCGCGATCTGTCCTTCGCCGCTCATCCGTTTTCCCCAGCGACTATCATTCAGTGTTCCTCCATGACAGGCTTCGATCTGGTGTAATACTTTTTCAGCCTTCATCGGGAATGCCTTATGGATCCAGTCTGTAAAGATAGGCCCAATAGCGCCGTTCAGGCGTACGATCTGGAAGCCTGCTGCCTGTGCGCCATGGTCCGCGGCCTGTTTAAGAATGGATGGAAGCTCATCAGAATTTAGCCCGGGGATCATCGGCGCGGCCATCACCATACAGGGTATGCCCTGCTTGCTGAGGGTTTCGATCACCCTGAACCGGTTGGCATAGGTGGTAGTTCGGGGCTCCAGCTTTTGACGGAGCTTTTCCGAAACCCCTGTTACCGAAACGGCTACCGAAACCAGGTCCATAGAGGCAAGCTCACGCAGCAGGTCTGCATCGCGCAGGATCACGTTGTTCTTGGTGATGATGCTTACAGGGTTCCGGTAATTCAGGAATACTTCGAGCAGCTTCCGGGTAATGCCCAGCTTGCGCTCGACCGGCTGGTAACAGTCGGTATTTCCCGACATGACCACCACCTTGGGTTCGTAATTCTTCTTAGCAAATGTCTTCGCCAGCAGCTCAGCGGCATTTTTTTTAATGATGATCTTTCGTTCGAAATCAAGCCCGGCGCTGAATCCCCAGTATTCATGCGCATTACGGGCATAGCAGTAAATACAGCCATGCTCACAGCCCTGGTAGGGGTTAATGGAATAGGAAAAGGGAAGATCGGTACTCTTCACCTCGCTGATAATACTCTTTGGATTGTCTTTGTAGTATTCTGTCGCCGAATTCTCCGTCATCTCCTCATCCAAGCCCTCGATATGCTCGGTGACATAGGCCTTTTTGAGAAAGCGGTTGTGGGTATTGATCTGGGCTCCGCGGCCCTTCAGGAAGTCGTTTGGTTGGTCATTTTGCACGCACAAATATTGCTAATATTTTTAGCAATATCAAAAAGTGAGAGGATGATTTATGAACGATAGCCTTGCAGGAAAGCGACCAGCTTCTGCATAGCAATCCCGCGGTGACTGATCGCATTTTTTTGTTCCGGATCCATTTCGGCAAAAGTAATATCGTAGCCGTCCGGCTCAAAAACAGGGTCGTATCCGAAGCCTTTTGATCCCGAGCGTTCTCCGCGCAGCGTACCGTATACTGCTCCTTCAAAGAAATGTTCTTCTCCATCCATCACCAGGGAAATAACCGTGCGGAAATTAGCCCTCCGGTTCGTCTGTCCTTCCATCCTTTGCAGCAGCAGGTCTATATTGGCCTCATGGTCCCCCTGCTTGCCCGCGTACCGTGCCGAGTACACCCCGGGCTCACCGTTCAGGGCTTCTACCTCCAGGCCGGAATCGTCGGCGAAGCAGTTTAATCCATAAGCATTAAAAACATGGAAAGATTTGAGAGAGGCGTTCCCATAAAAGGTGTTGGCCGTTTCAGGAATATCTTCTGTACAGCCAATCTCTTCAAGGGTCTTGAAATGAAAGGCATCTCCGGTCATGGAACGGATCTCCTCCAGCTTATGACGATTGTTCGTCGCGATCACAAGAGTAGCTTTCATCTGGTTATTTAAGTCCGAATAAATACTGCATTGCACTCCATAGGGCTGACTTTTGGGCACGGTCGCCTGAGATCTCCTTCAACCCGGCAGGGCAGAAGATCATCCCTGGTAAAGGGTATGCTCCATGGCAGGGACAGGTTCGTGAATATGAAGTTCCCGGGAGGAAACGCCAAAGCTCATCAGGCGGGCAAAGGAAAAATAGCTTTTCAGCGTTTGAATATCCGTGAGAGGGTATTTTGAATAGTCGAGCAGGGCGATGTCCTTCAGTTCGTACTGAACCGCCTTCAGCACCTGTAACAGAAAATCGCGTTCGGCGGAGGATACCGGGCCATTATGCAGAACGAGCAGGTATTTGTTGTTATCGCCCAGGTAATCAAAGCTTTCGGGCCTGTTCTTTTCAGTGATCAGGTACAGGTCATCCGACATCACCAGGCGCAGCGCCTGCGGGGAGTCTATCAGTAATTCGTTTTCGCTCATTTCCTTCAAAAATAATTATATCTGCCATTATATCAATCGGTAAAATCAGTCGTTGTATCAATTAAAAATTATATTTTAGCACTCTTTAATAAAAATTAAACGTAAAAATCAACTATTTAAAGTATGTACACGCACAATTGGTTTAAATCAGTATTGCTTTCCTTGGGAATAACAGCGGTAAGTATCGCTGCGACCGCTCAACAAAAAGATGTATTGATCACCATCGGGAACGATAAAGTGACAAAAAGCGAGTTCGAGGCGGTTTATAAGAAGAACAATCCGAAGCAGACCTCATCTCCTGATGAGAAGATGTTAAGGGAATACCTCGATCTGTATATCAACTTTCGTGTAAAGGTGAAAGAGGCTGAAAGCCTTGGGCTGGATACGGCTTCTGCGTTTAAACGTGAGCTGGCAGGTTACCGCAAGCAACTGGCGGCGCCTTACCTGACAGATAAAGAGGTAACGGAGAAATTAATTAAGGAAGCATTCGAGAGATCGCAGAAAGAGATCCGTGCCAGTCATATCCTGATCGACTGCAAGGAAGACGCATCTCCTAAAGATACACTGGCGGCCTATAACAAGATCATGGCCATCCGTAAGCGGATCGTAGAAAAGGGCGAGGACTTTGGTAAAGTGGCTGCGCAGGTTTCTGACGATCAGAGCGCGAAAACCAACAAGGGTGATCTTGGTTTCTTCACGGTTTTCTCCATGGTGTACCCATTCGAGTCGGCGGCATACCAGGCAAAAACCGGCCAGGTTACCATGCCGGTACGCACACGTTTCGGCTATCATATCATCAAGGTGAGCGAGGTTCGTCCTGCACAGGGCGAAGTGAAAGTAGCGCATATCATGATCCGGCTGAATAACAAGCCTGCTGCCGGCACCGATACCTTGAAAGCAAAAGCGCAGATCGACGAGATCTATAATAAATTACGGGCCGGACAATCGTTCGAAGACCTGGCCAAGCAATATTCAGAAGATAAGAACTCTGCCCGGAACGGTGGCGTATTGCCTGCTTTCGGAACAGGCAAGATGATCCCTGAATTTGAAACGGAATCTTTCAACCTGAAGAAAACAGGCGATTATTCGCAGCCTTTCCGTACGGTTTACGGATGGCACATCGTTAAGCTGCTGGAACGTAAAGCTCCGCAGACCTTCGATGAGATGAAGAACGAGCTGAAAGCAAAAGTGCAGCGCGATTCGCGTTCGGAACAAAACAAGCTTTCTTTCATCAGGAAGCTGAAAGCGGAATATAAATTCACAGAGAACAGCAAGAACCTGTCGGTTTTCTATGCAAAGAATGATTCGGCGATCAGTAAAGGAACCTTTGCCGCGAAGGACGCGACGAATGCCGGTGCGGAGATCTTCCAGATCAATGGCAAGGTGGTTACCGTAGAAGATTATGCTAAATTCCTGGAGCAGAATCAAAGCCCTGCCGCTAAAGCAGACCTGAATGTGTACAAGAAAAACCTGTATAATGATTTCGTAGAGCGCCAGCTGATGGATTATGAAGAAAGCCGCCTCGACGAAAAATACCCTGACTTTAAAAGCCTGATGCGCGAGTACCGCGATGGTATCTTATTATTCGAGCTCACCGACGAAAAGGTGTGGTCGGCTGCGGTAAAAGATACGACCGGGCTGAAAAACTATTTCTCAAAGAATAACAGCAACTATGTGTGGGCAGAACGCCTGGATGCGACGGTGTATACAACGGCAAATGAAGCCATTGCTGCGCAGGTACGTAAGCTGATGAAGAACAAACGAATCTCGGAAGATTCGTTGCTGAGAAGAATAAACGCTGACAATCCTTTAAACCTTACGATCAAATCGGAGAAGTTTGAAAAAGGCGAGAGCGCGGTGATCGACGGCATTGCCTGGAAAAAAGGCATCACCCCGAACATGAACATCAACAATACAGTGGTCTTTGTGAAAGTAAGAGAACGCTTACCGGCACAACCGAAGCACCTGAACGAGGTGCGGGGCGCGGCTACTGCCGATTACCAGAACTACCTGGAAAAAGCATGGATCGATTCGCTCCGTGCGAAATACCCGTCGCAGGTAAATGAAGATGTCTTCAAGACCTTATTAAAGTAAATACCATGGTGAACAGTCCCGATTCATCGGGACTGTTCTTTTTATAATATGCAGCGATTCCTATACATAATCCTTTTTTCGGTTGTAATTTCCTCCTGCCAGTATATAAAAGATAAGCTGGAGAAAAAGAATGATCCGGTGGCGAGGGTATACGGTAAATACCTTTATGCATCGGAGCTTGCCGGCCTTGTTCCTAAAGGTACTCCATCCAAAGACAGCCTCGATATCGTTAATAACTATATTAACAATTGGATCCGCCAGGCTGTGATCCTGAAACAGGCAGAGGATAATGTGGAGTACAATGCCGATGACATTGAAAAGCAATTACAGAACTACCGGAATTCGCTGGTGATCTATTCCTACGAGCAGCAGCTTGTAGCCCAGAAACTGGATACCCTGGTGCAGGATCAGGAGATCAGCGATTATTATGATGCGAACAAAAGCAACTTCGAGCTGAAAAAAAGCATCTTAAAAGGAGCGTATGCCAAAATACCGAAGAGCGCGATCCGTTTAGACATTGCCAGGAAGTGGTTCCGTTCTTCGAAAGACAAAGACCGTGAGTCGCTGGAAACGTACTGCATGCAGTTCGCTTCCGTGTATTCGCTCGACGATACGACTTGGTTCTATCTCGACCGCTTGATGAATGTGATGCCCCTGGACCGTTTTAGCGAGAGCTCGGTATTGCGGCGGAATAATTACATCGACTTCCAGGACGACCATTTCGTGTACCTGGTACGGGTAAAGGATTTTATGTACAAAGACGATATTTCACCTTTGGAGTTTGAAACGGATAATATCCGGAACATTATTATCAATAAAAGAAAGCTGAAGTTGATCAACGACATGGAGAACAGCGTGTATAAGGAGGCGTTGAATAAAGGAGATTTTAAAATTTATCATGATAAAGAATAAATGGATGATGCTGGTGGCATTTATGCTGCTGGTACACACGGTGCGTGCGCAGGGACCTGCAGATAAGATCGTGGCCGTATTAGGCGACAACATTATTTTGTATTCGGATGTGGAGGGGCAGTATGCCCAGTATCTTTCACAGGGAGGCGCTGCCGACCCTATGATGAGATGTCACATCATCGAATCGCTGCTTACGCAGAAGATGCTGCAAAACCAGGCCGCGGTAGACAGTATCGAGGTGAGCGATGGGCAGGTAGATGATGAGCTGAACCGAAGGCTGAGCTATTTCATCGGCCAGATCGGCGGACAGGATAAGCTTGAGCAGTTCCTCGGTAAATCGGTGCTTGAGTTTAAGGAAGAGCTGCGTGTCGACATTAAGTCGATGATCATGGCCCAGAATATGCAGGCCGAGATTACCAAGAACGTGACCGTGACCCCGGCAGAAGTGCGTAAGTTCTATGAAAATATTCCTGTCGACAGCTTACCATATTTTAATACCGAAGTAGAGGTTGGACAGATCGTAAAGAAGCCTGAAATAAGCCGTGCCGCAAAGCAGGACGCGAAGGATAAGCTGGAAGCATTAAGAGAACGTGTGCGTAAGGGCGAGGATTTTGCTACCCTTGCGATCCTGTATTCGCAGGATGGCTCGGCGAGAAGCGGGGGAGAGCTGGGCTTTGTAGGCCGTGGCGAATTCGTGAAAGCCTTTGAAGCGGTTGCTTTTAAGCTGAAGCCCGGAGAGCTGTCGCCCATTGTAGAAACCGAGTTCGGTTTTCACATTGTGCAACTGATCGAACGCCGTGGAGAACAGGTGAACGTACGTCATATCCTGATCAAGCCGCAGATCACTAACGGCGATGTGCTCAAAGCAAAACAATTCCTGGACAGCGTGTACGTATTGATCCAGACGCAGAAGATGACCTTTGCAGAGGCTGCCGCGAAATTTTCGGATGATGAGCAGACCAAGAATAACAACGGGATGATGCAGAATCAGCAGGAGGGAAGCAGCCGTATCCCTACCGATCAGCTGGACCCCGCCTTATATTTTATTTTAGATACGATGAAAGTGGGAACGATCTCGCAGCCGATGCTGTTCAGGAATGCAGCCAACGAGCCGGCATACCGCCTCATCAATTATGTATCGAAAACGGAGCCTCACCGCGCGAACCTGAAAGAGGATTACCAGAAGATCCAGCAGGCTGCTTTAACAGACAAGCAGAACAAGGTGATGGAAGACTGGTTCACCAAGAAAAGAGAAACAACGTATATTAAGATTTCTGAAGAGTACCGGGAGTGTGAGAATATGGAGGTGTGGTACAGCAGCATGAAATCGGAGAAAGCATTGAAGAAATAATTAACGAATCAGAAGTATGTTTAAAACGGAAGCAGAAGCGGTAGATGCCCTGGCAGCATCGTACAGGGAGATACGTTCAGAGATTTCTAAAGTAATTATCGGGCAGGACGACATTGTAAAGGCGATCCTGGTATCGATCTTCAGTAACGGGCACTGCCTGCTGGTAGGTGTTCCTGGCCTGGCAAAAACCTTGCTGGTGCAAACGGTATCGAATGTGCTCGACCTGAGCTATAACCGGATCCAGTTCACACCCGACCTGATGCCTTCGGATATTACAGGCGCGGAGATACTCGACGAAAGCAGGACCTTCCGTTTTATCAAAGGTCCCGTGTTCTCCAATATCATTTTAGCCGATGAGATCAACCGTACCCCGCCCAAAACGCAGGCTGCATTACTGGAGGCTATGCAGGAACGCGCGGTGACCGCTGCGGGACAGCATCATATTCTGCCGAAACCCTTCTTCGTGCTGGCTACGCAGAACCCGATTGAGCAGGAGGGTACCTATCCCTTGCCGGAAGCGCAGCTCGACCGTTTCATGTTTAATGTGTTCCTCGATTACCCGACCTTACAGGAAGAGCTGGTGATCGTAAAAAATACTACTTCGAATCACCGGGTAGAGCTGAAGAAGATCCTGAACCATGAGCAGATCGTGTACTTCCAGCAGCTGGTGAGAAATATCCCGGTAACCGATCATGTGCTGGAATACGCGGTGAAGCTGGTGGCCAAAACAAGACCTTTCACCGAGTACGCTACTTCCGATGTAAACGATTACCTCTCCTGGGGAGCAGGGCCGAGAGCCTCTCAGTTCCTGATCCTCGGAGCCAAGTGCCATGCGGCGATCAGCGGCAAGTATGCGCCGGATATTGAAGATGTACGGGCTGTAGCGCCTTCCGTGCTGAGGCACCGCATTGTGCGGAACTACAAAGCCGAGGCCGAACGGATCAGCGTAGAAGAGATCATCAGCCGGTTACTTTAAGAAAATAACACGGAAGCCGGGACCGGATGTACACATCGCCCGGCTTTTGTATGTATACCCCTCTTGTTTAATATCCCATGAAACGGAAACTCCTTTTATTCTTCCTGCTGAATATGCTCCTTGTCTGTTTCCATGCGAACGCGCAGAAAACGGAATCATACCCGGAGTTCACGGTGAAGAT
>CALNCF010000454.1 GCA_937875035.1 uncultured Sphingobacteriaceae bacterium
GAAGAGAAGACCATTGCCGTATACGACCTGGGCGGCGGTACCTTTGATATTTCCATCCTGAAGATCCAGAACGGGATCTTCGAAGTGCTCGCCACACATGGCGATACCTTCCTGGGTGGCGACGATTTCGACCGTGCCATTCTCGATTACTGGATCACGGAGCTGAAGCTTGACCATGAGGAGGTGATCCGGGATAAGGAGCTTGCGCAGCAACTGCGCCTTACTGCCGAAGAAGCGAAAATAGCCCTGACCACACAGAACCTGTTTAATACGACCGTTGCCGGGCTTCAGCTTGGCATTACGCGCATCCGCTTTGAAGAGCTGATCGCCGCGAAGATCGAACGTACCCTGGATGCCTGCCGCCTGGCCCTGCAGGATGCGGGCCTGAAGCCGGAAGATATCCAGGCCGTGGTGATGGTGGGTGGTTCCACCCGCACTCCATTGGTCAAGAGAAGCGTTGCCGCGTTCTTCGGCAGCGAAGTGAACGACAGCATGAACCCGGATGAGGTGGTAGCCCAGGGGGCAGCCATCCAGGCGGACATCCTGGCGGGAAACCGTACCGATGTATTGTTGCTGGATGTGACTCCTTTGTCATTGGGCATCGAAACTATGGGTGGCCTGATGGATGTGATCATCCCCCGGAATTCGAAGATCCCGACGAAAGCCGGAAGGCAGTACACCACTTCGGTAGACGGGCAGGTGAATATGAAGATCTCCGTGTTCCAGGGTGAGCGCGACCTGGTGAAAGAGAACCGTAAGCTTGCGGAGTTCGACCTGAAAGGGATCCCGGCCATGCCTGCGGGCCTGCCGAAAGTAGATATCAATTTCCTGCTGAATGCCGACGGCATTTTAAAGGTACAGGCACTGGAGCTGCGCTCGGGTGTGAAGCAGGAAGTGGAGGTAACCCCTGCCTACGGACTGACCGACGATGAGGTGGAACGGATGCTGCTCGACTCGGTGCAGTTTGCCCGCGAGGATGTGCAGCAGCGTATGCTGATCGAAGCGCGTACAGAAGGGGAGCAGATGGTATACACTGCCGAAACCTTCCTGCGTAAGCAGGCGGAGTTTTTAGACCCGGAAGAGATCGCTGCTTCGCAGAAGATGATCGATGACCTGAAGCATACCCTGCAGTCGGGCGATAAGGATGCGATCCACGCCGCCATCGATACCCTTAACGAATATACACGCCCCTTCGCGGAGCGCGTGATGGATGCTGCTGTATCGAAAGCCATGAAGGGGAAAACGATTCAATAAAAAATTTAAAAAAAGCTAAAAGAATGAAACCTGTTATAGATGTAAAAGTTGCTTCGGATGTGGTATGTCCCTGGTGCTATATTGGTAAGCGGAACCTGGAAAAGGCTGTTGACCATTTAAGTGATCGTTATGAGGTGCGGGTGCAATACCTGCCTTTTGAGCTGGCGCCAGACATGCCGGAAGAAGGCATGAGCTTCCGCAGGCATATCACGGAGAAATTCGGCGACTTCGATACCTTCATCCAGCGCGGAGCGATGCTGAATGAGAAAGGACGTGAAGCAGGCATCGACTTTAAGATCGCGAACATCGACCGGAGTCCGAATACCTTTTCGATACATCGTATCATCCAGTTCGCGCACCAGTATGGTTTGCAGACCCAGGTGAAGGAAGCCTTTATGAAAGCGTACTTTGTAGACCTCGTTGATCTGACCCTGATCCAGAATGTGATCCAGGTGGCGGTATCCGCAGGACTGCAAAGGCCTGAGCTGGAATACTTGCTGAACAGCGAGGACGGGGTAAAAGAAGTGCTGGAGCTGGAAGATAATATCCGTCGTATCGGTGTAACCGGGGTGCCGTTCTTCATTATAGACAACAGGTACGGGATCAGCGGCGCGGTGCCTCCTGCCCAGCTCGAAGAAGCCATGATACAGGCAGCTGCCGAAAACAGCCTGCAGCAAGATATCCAGGGTGATTCCTGTTCGACCGAGGGCTGCGAATAAGGTTTTGCTCTCCCTAAGATGGAATACTTTTTGTAAGTTTGCCCAGCATGCGCATAACCGTTGTCATATTACTGATGCTTGCCACCCTGATCCAGGGCGGTCATAAATTTGGTATGTGGATCTGTTATGAGCTGAATAAAGAAGCGATCACTGAAAAGTATTGTGTGAACAAGGAAAAGCCGGAGCTCCAGTGTAACGGTCATTGCTACCTCGAGCAGAAGATGAAGCAGGAAGAGAAGAATGCTTCTTTTCCTGATGCGCTCCGCCAGGTGAATGAAGTGCTGCTGTACCTTTCGGTATACGATGCCTGTCCGCAGATGATTCCCGTTACCAAAGAGATTATTCCTGTACCCTATATGGCTATGATCGCCAGTCCTAAGGGATCCGCTATTTTCCACCCGCCGCGGATCGCCTGATCTTTTCCATTTCTTTATTCCATTCCAGGGCATTTT
>CALNCF010000455.1 GCA_937875035.1 uncultured Sphingobacteriaceae bacterium
ACACGACGCTCTTCCGATCTCTATACCGGGCTGAAAGAGGATTTCACCCTCAGCGAACTGCAGCGTAAAGATCCTGAGCTCTCCGCCTGGCCGTTGCTCAGCATAGACTCGGTACAAATAACCGAGAGCCCTACAGTAGCCTACTGGGTACAGCAGCAGGAATTACAGCGTAAAAGCCTTTCGCTGGAACGCAACAAGATGTTGCCGGGCCTGGTATTAGGCTATGTAACACAGGGAGGAAACCTCATTCCCGACCAGGACACCCGTTTACGCGCAGGGCTTACCATACCGCTTTGGTTCTGGCAGTATGCCGGGCAGGCTAATGCCGCTAAAACAGGGATACGGATCGCAGAAGCCAAGACCCTTGCCGAGCAGCAGCTCGTAGCCTCGGAAATGCAACAGGCACGCAGCGACTTTGAAAAATACAGCCAGTCGCTGCAATACTATGAAAGCACAGGCATTAATTATTCCAGGCAATTGCTCGAAACCGCCGCGCGCTTCTTTCACAGCGGGCAAAGCGATTATATCAGCTACCTGCGCAACCTGAACGATGCCTACGCCATCCGGGCCCGCTACCTGGAAACCCTCAGGAATTACAACCAATCGATCCATACGATCTATTATTTAACCGGTCATTTATAAGACATGCAAAAGCTCCTATTCATACTCCTATTACTTCCCTTTTCCGTATTCGCCCATGGAGGCGATGAGCACGGACCGGAGAAACAGGCTGCTGCCGGACCCGGCTATTTTCATACAGAAGCCGTTTCCGACAAGTACGAACTGCTGCTGAAATACGAAGCCATTATACCGGGCGAACCCGCCAGGCTGCGGCTGTTCATCAGCAACTATAAAACCAACCAGGCGATCGACAGCTACAGCCTGCGGATCAGCTCCCCGGAGCTGCCGGGACAAGACTTTACCGTTACCCGGACCGACGAAGGCATCTACGAGATCAGCGGAATATTTCCCGAGAAAAAAACATACTCGCTGCGGGTCGGACTGAACGCCCCGCTCGGTCCCGACCTCATCCTGCTGCAGCACATTGAAGCAGGCAAAGCCTTAACGATTGCCGGTGAAGCTGTGGAAGGCCGTTCGCTGACCGGTAGCGCGCTCCTGTTTGCCGCAGGCCTGCTGGCAGGTTTAGCAGTGATGTTCTTTGCGATGAAAGCACGCAACAAACATGCGAACACGACTATGCTCGTGCTGATGGTCGGCCTGTTAAGCATCCCCCTGGGAACACAACCGCTGGCCGCGCATGAAGCAGATGAAAGCGGAACGGCAAAAGCCGGGAACACCGGTTCGGCCAGCTTCGACATCCCGAAGGAAACCCAATTCCTTTTCAATGTATATACACGGGTTATTGAAGCCGGAGCCTTTACCGAAAGCATCAAGCTGTTCGGCACCGTGGTTCCCTCATCGAATGGGCAAGCGCTGATCCAGGCTCCTCAAAACGGCAGGATCATGCGGCTGGATGTACACGTAGGACAAGAGGTAAAGAAAGGACAGGTGCTCGCGGTGATCGAGCAGAATGTGGATGCGGGCACACAGGTCGGATTGCTTTCTGAACGAAACAATGCGGAAGCCGAATACCGTGCAGCGAAAAAGGATTACGAGCGGCTGAAATCGATCGAAGACATTGCAGCCCGTAAGGATGTGGCCGAGGCAGAAGCCCGTTACCGCAAAGCGGAAAGCAACCGGGCGCTCTTTGCGGGAAACGATTCGGGCGAGGGTGCGAATGCCCGCATGATCGTACTGCGGTCGCCGATCGATGGCCGGATGGGTAATTTCAATTTCAGCGCAGGCGCTACCGTAAATGCCAACGAAACCATTTTCAATGTGACCAACCTTTCGCGGGTATATATAGAGGCGCAGGTATTCGATAAGGATGCGGAGCATGTGAAGCCCGGCATGAAGTATACCGTGGAGTGTACCACGAACGATGTGCACAAGACCGCTGAAGTGAAGCTGCTGGCAATGGCACAATCCATCAACCCGAGCAACCAGTCGCAACGGGTATTATTCGAGATGGAAAATCCCGGGGGTGAATTCAAGATCGGGGAGTTTGTGAACATCCGCGTGTTCGCGCAGACGAACAGCAAACAGATGGCAGTGCCTAACAGCGCGATCAGCGAGATCAACGGTAAACCGGTAGTGTTTGTAAAGGATCACGCGGAACAATACCGCGTGGCTTATGTATCCACGGCTGAGAACAATGGGTCCTTTACCGTGATCGGCAAGGGTATCGAAGAGAAGGAACGCATCGTGGTAAACGGCACCTACCAGTTAAAGATGATCTTCCTTAACCAATAATTATTCATTCTAAAAATCATTCATATGAGAACTTTTCATTCCTTCATATTTTTTGCAGCCGCTGTGAGCGCTGCCCTGCTGATCTCTTCCTGCGGAAATACGAACAAGCAGCTGAAGGATCAGTCCGGCCACATGGCCGATGCCCATGAGCATACCTATGCCTGCCCGATGCACCCGGAGGTGACGGGCAAGGAAGGAGATACCTGTCCGAAATGCGGCATGAAGCTCGTGCACAACGACAATGCAGCTGAGCATGCGCACACGTACCGTATGCAGGTGCTTACAGAGCCTGCTGTTATTACAGCGGGTACTTCTGCCGCGCTTCTTTTAAAACCAATACAGCAGGGCGATGAGCAATCGGAAGTTCCTTTGGATGTGGAGCACGACAAAAAGATTCACCTCATCGTAGTAAGCGAGGACCTCTCTTATTTTACGCACCTGCATCCTGAATATACAGCGCAGGGAGATTACACGGTATCCACCGTATTTCCTGATGGCGGAAACTACATAGCCTATTCGGATTACCGCCCGACAGGCGCCACGCATCAATTAGAAAAAACCATGCTGACCGTACAGGGAAAGCCCGCTAAGAAAACTGCGGTATATCAGGCCGAACAGCTCAGCACCCGCAGTGATAGCTACGAGATAGCGCTTCTTGCAGACGGACCTGTAGAGAGCCATGCAGCCGTATCGTTCTCGGCCCTGATCC
>CALNCF010000456.1 GCA_937875035.1 uncultured Sphingobacteriaceae bacterium
GCATCAATGGCTCCGTTATTTTAGGGAATACCCTGGAGATCCATACCGATGTACCTGCCGTGAACGGATCGGGCAAAGTAACCATGACCGATGGCACCCTGTATTCCAACGGCAACCTGGTATTGGCATCCGAAGCCACCGGCACCGCCACGATCGGAAGCCTGGCCAACGGCGACATTATAGGCAATGTAACGGCACAGCGTTTTATCCCGGGAGGGCCCAACAAGAGAAGATGGAGATTGCTGTCATCACCAGTGAACGTGAGCGATTCTACCTCCTTCACCCAAATCCAGGACAACATCTTTGTAACGGGTATTGGCGAAGGCTTTGATGAAGCCCCGGTACAGCCCTCACTGAAGACATACGACGAACGGAAGCCCGGCGCCACTAACGACGGATGGGTATTCCCTTCATCTATTTCAAACCAGTTAGGCAAGGGAGAAGGCGTATGTGTGTTTGTAAGAGGAAGCCGGCAACTGGCAGACCCTTTCAATACGAATACCGTACCCGATGATGTGGTGATCGATTACATCGGAACAGTGAACAAAGGCGACATACAGCCGAATGTATATTACACGGCCGCGGGCAGCACCTCGGTGAGCTCAAGGGGATGGAACCTCGTGGGCAATCCGTACCAGGCTTACCTGACATGGGATAATATCCAGAAGACCAACCTGGAGAACAAGATCTATTTTTACAACCCGGTAACGGCCACCTACGACATTTACGACGCGACGCTGGGCACAGGCACTAACCAGGCTACCAAACGCATCGCGCCGGGACAGGGATTCTTCGTGCGCACAAAAAATACCGGGGCATCCATCCGTTTTAAGGAAACCTCGAAATCAGATACCCTCTCGAATTCATTTTACCGCAGCACGGGTGTGGAGAACCTGCTCAGCATCCGGGTGTACATCGATTCCATCAATCATGATGAAACCATTATCGCGTTGAACGACACGGCACAGAAAGCCGCGACCGATGAGCCTGACGCATCGAAGTTCTTCAACGATTACGTGAACATTTATTCCAAATCGGAAGAAGGCAACAACCTCGCCATCAATTATTACCCTATACCGGCAAGCGACGATACCGTAAAGCTTTCCGTCTTTGCCTACGATAACGGGCTGAAATGGATCGGCGATCATGAGCTGCAATTCGCAGGCATAAGCTCCTTCAGCAAATACTTTGAGATCTACCTGCTTGATACTTATCTGCAGACCACGGTAGACCTGCGCACTTTCGACAGGTACGCGTTCAGCATCACCTCCGATGATGCGTCCGTAGGGAACAACCGGTTCCGCATCATCTTCAGGAATACGAATACAGGTATAAAGAAAGAAGAGAAAGAATCATTCTTCCTCGTTTACCCGAACCCTTTTTCGCAGGTGCTGAACATCGCCCTTGCTGCGGAATTGTCGGGTAAGGATGCAGAAGTAAGCATATACGACGCGACCGGGAAGATGGAATATCACGAAACATTTTATAATCCTTCAGGCACGATCCAGCTATCCACAGAGCAGCTGAAACCGGGGCTACATTATATCCGGGTTCATGCTGATGGCCGGCAAGCCTCGTTCAAGACGGTGAAAGTAGAATAGGCCAGACAAAAAATATTTTACCTAAAAGCCGGTCTTCCAAACAAACCGGCTTTTTTACCCATAATAAAACATGAAAGTCAATTTTATATACTGAATATTCTAAACGAACGATTTTAAGCACATTTATTTACCCTAACTATAGCATATCATTTCAAAAATGGTAAGTTTTGTAAAATAAAACCCAGCTCTCATTCTATATACCCTATAGCCCGACAACCTATGAAAATGTTCAGAACACACCTGCTGTTCCTGTTCTGCCTGACTGTGCTGACAAGCAGCGCCGCGTTGGCGCAAAGCATTGCCAACTATGCGACAAGCCGTACCACAGGCATCACCTACAATTCCATTGCCGCCACCGGCAGCGCTTTCAGTAGCTGGCGAAACAACGGAAGCTATTCGCAGGATGATAACCGGAGCTACCAGACCGATATTGGTTTCGATTTCTGGTATAACGGGACACGCTATACCAAGTTCAGCGTGTCTACCAACGGCTTTATTGACTTCTCCTCGTCGGCAGCCGACGGAGGCGCGAGCACCGGAGCCTATGGCTATGATAACGCGGCCTTTACCGGAAACGGTTCGGGCACCTGGCTTGCTATCGCACCCTTTTACGACGACATGACCGCGCAGGGAGGTGTAGACGCGCTGGGAAACTCGATCAAATACTTAGTGACCGGTAACGCGCCGAACCGGGTGCTTACGGTCGAGTGGATCAATATGGCGTGTACAGCAATACCACACCCAGCCTGAACTTCCAGGTCAAGCTTTACGAAACCACCGGGGTGATCGAGTTCATATACGGCGTAATGAACAAGGGAAATTTCACCTTCTCCTATTCGGTAGGGATCAATGCGGCGACCCTGAGCAATACGGCGACCGCCGCCCAGCTCAAGATGCAGCAGACCGAAAACAGCAATACATTCAGCAATACTGAAAAGAATAACCTGTCGGCAATGCCGGCAACCAACTCAAGGATCACCTGGACACCGCCCAGCCCTACCGGAACCCTGAATACCAATATCTCTTTTTCTTCGGTAAGCGCCTCCGGTATGACACTGTCCTGGAACAACTGGTGTTCCAACGAGGTGGGGTATGCCATCTATTACTCAACCAATAATACCGACTTCAGCTTCCTGGTGCAGAAAGCAGCGAGTACAACTACAATCAGTCACGCTGCCACCGGGCTCAACCCTGCCACTACTTATTACTGGCGCGTATATGCCGTAACCGATGGCGCCATGAGCGGAGCTGCCTCGGGGTCGATGGTTACAGGCAATCCGGGCGCCCGTACCTCCAAGGCTACAGGTAACTGGAATACGAATAGTACCTGGACAGCAAATATAAAGCCGGTAGCGACCGACAATACGACGATCACCAGCGGGAACACTGTTACACTCAACACAACCACGGCTTGCAACGACCTGACCATAAACGGAAACCTGGTGTTGGGCAATGCCTCATCCGGTTCCACTACCCTCACCGTTAATGGTAACCTGGTGATCAACAGCGGAGCATCAATTAGCGTATCATCCACATCTGCGACTCACAACCTCGTAGTATATGGCAATATCATTAATAACGGAAGTGTCAACCTCGCTCCAAGCGGGACCAAGGTATGCAACGTAACCTTCCTTAAAGACGGGAACGCGAGCATCAGCGGAACGGGAGCGACCAACACCTATAACCTGATAACCCTGAATATGGGGACCAGCGCAGACAATATACTGGAGATGACCGCTACGAATTTCAGCGCGGCCAACGACTTCCTTACGCTTACCAACGGAACATTCAAGCTCTCCGGCACCTCTGCCTTCAACCTCACACCCTATACAGGACTTGCCTCGATACCCCTTTCCGCAGGCTTCATCATGAACAATGCAAATGCGACGGCAAACTTCAATGGCGGCATCTTCCTGAGCGGAAACCTCACCAATAATAAAGGTACCCTCAACATAGGCAACGCCGCCGACAGAAACATCGAGTCGAACGGAGGGAACGTACTGATCTCCGGCGGGACCACCCGCGTAGCCGGACGGTATTTCTCTACCAACCCGAATATCCTGTCGAACTTCACGATCGAGGGCGGAAGCTTTATATTACCCGTTTCAGGCTCTACGTCTACTACGGTTCCACCCTTCCAGATCAACGCACCCGGTTCTGTCTTCAATATGGACGGGGGCAGCATCATTATTGAACGCGAAGGAGGCAATGGATCCCAGGACCTCGGCTTTGAGGTAACCGCCGCGACCTTTTACATGATCGATGGTGGAACCCTGCAGATCGGAAATGCGAATACACCGGCTTCGCAAACCATGACGATCAACAGCGTGGTACCCCTGCAAAACCTCGCGGTAAGCAGTGCCAATGCGACAGCCCTGGTTATAAACAACCCGTTGACCATACAGGTAGATGTGAACGTGAACAGCGGAACCCTGAACATGAATAACCTGGACATGTATGTAGGTGGAAACTGGACCGATGCCGGTACGCTGGTACCCGGT
>CALNCF010000457.1 GCA_937875035.1 uncultured Sphingobacteriaceae bacterium
GGTGATATCTCGTGTTTTACCGGTTGAGCGTGGGATCTTCACAATTACCTGTCCGGCAGCTACCTTGTCACCACGATCGATCGCGATGTGAGCGCCTACAGGAATGTTGTATGATTTGATCACCTCACCTTTTTTATCCGTTACCTTGATCGAAGGGTTCTTGGTCTTATCACGGCTGTCGATGATCACTTTCTCTTTGTGACCTGTCTGCTCATCCGATTCCTCACGGAATGTCACCCCTTCTTCAATGTATTCAAAATCGATCTTACCTTCGAACTCGGAAATGATCACCGCGTTGTACGGATCCCATCCGCAGATAACGTCGCCTTTGCTAACTTTCTGTCCATCCTTAACGTGCAGGTGCGCACCGTAAGGAATGTTATTGGTCATGATCACCTTACCAGTGTTAGGCTCTACGATACGGAACTCGCCCGAACGTCCTAATACCACGGCTACTGTTCCGTCTTCTGTTTTATGAGAAACGGTTCTGATACCTTCGAATTCGATCTTACCATCAAACTTAGCGATGATCGTTGATTCTGCAGCGATGTTCGATGCCGTACCACCCACGTGGAATGTACGAAGCGTTAACTGCGTACCCGGCTCACCGATCGACTGTGCGGCAATCACACCCACCGCTTCACCTCTCTGAACCATACGTCCGGAAGCAAGGTTACGTCCGTAGCATTTCGCGCAGGTTCCGCGTTTCGATTCGCAGGTTAATACCGAACGGATCTCAACCGCTTCGATCGCAGATTCTTCAATGGTTCTGGCAATATCTTCTGTGATCTCGCGGCCTGATTCTACTAACAATGCATTGGAGATCGGATCATATACATCATGTACCGATGTACGTCCCAGAATACGGTCGTACAATGGCTCCACGATCTCTTCATTATCTTTCAGCGCAGAAGTCAGGATACCTCTTAAAGTACCGCAATCTTCTTCGCCGATGATCATATCCTGGGCAACGTCTACCAGACGACGGGTCAGGTAACCCGCATCCGCTGTCTTAAGGGCCGTATCGGCAAGACCTTTACGCGCACCGTGGGTAGAGATGAAGTATTCAAGTACCGACAGACCTTCTTTAAAGTTTGAAAGGATCGGGTTCTCGATGATCTCTCCTCCTGAACCTGATTTTTGTGGCTTCGCCATCAGACCTCTCATACCGCAAAGCTGACGGATCTGCTCCTTGGAACCACGGGCTCCGGAATCCAGCATCATGTATACCGAGTTGAATCCCTGGTTGTCCGTAGCCAATTGCTTCATTACATTGTCTGTAAGACGCGAGTTGATACGGGTCCAGATATCGATGATCTGGTTGTAACGCTCGTTGTTGGTAATGAATCCCATGTTGTAGTTCATCATTACTTCATCCACTTCAGCCGAAGCCTGGTCGATCAGTCTTGATTTTTCAGCAGGGATCGTAAGATCCTGTAAGTTGAACGAAAGACCGCCCTTGAATGCCATACGGAAACCAAGTTCCTTAATATCATCCAGGAAGCGTGCTGCACGATCCATACCGGTTACCTTCACTACGTTACCGATAATATCTCTTAACGATTTCTTGGTAAGCAGCTCGTTGATATAGCCCATCTCTGCCGGAACAACCTGGTTGAATAATACTCTACCCGTTGTTGTTTCGATCAGACGCTGAACATATTCTCCGTTCTCTACAGTTTGTGTTTTTACTTTGATAAAGGCATGAAGATCCAGGCGGCCTTCATTCAGCGCGATGATCACTTCTTCCGGAGAATAGAAAACAGAGTCTTCACCTTTTACAATGTGACCCGGTTCTGTCTTTCTTCCTTTGGTCATGTAATACAGACCAAGAACCATGTCCTGGGAAGGTACCGTAATCGGCGTTCCGTTCGCAGGGTTCAGGATGTTGTGAGAAGCCAGCATCAATACCTGTGCTTCAAGCACTGCCGCGTGGCTCAACGGTACGTGTACCGCCATCTGGTCACCGTCGAAGTCGGCGTTGAACGCCGTACATACCAACGGGTGCAGCTGGATCGCTTTTCCTTCGATCAGCTTAGGCTGGAAAGCCTGGATACCCAAACGGTGAAGCGTAGGAGCACGGTTTAATAATACCGGGTGACCTTTTAATACGTTCTCCAGGATATCCCAAACGATCGGGTCCTTACGATCTACAATTTTCTTCGCAGACTTCACTGTTTTCACCACACCTCTTTCGATCATCTTACGAATGATAAATGGTTTGAACAGCTCGGCTGCCATATCTTTCGGTAGACCACACTCATGTAATTTAAGTGTAGGCCCAACGACAATTACCGAACGTGCGGAATAATCGACACGCTTACCTAAAAGGTTCTGACGGAAACGTCCTTGCTTACCTTTCAAAATATCAGACAGTGACTTCAGCGCACGGTTACCTTCTGTTTTCACAGCGTTCACCTTACGGGAGTTGTCGAACAGGGAATCAACCGCTTCCTGTAACATACGTTTTTCGTTACGTAAGATTACTTCCGGCGCTTTGATCTCGATCAGTCTTTTCAAACGGTTGTTACGGATAATTACACGACGGTAAAGGTCGTTCAGATCCGAGGTCGCGAAACGACCACCTTCCAGGGGAACCAGCGGGCGTAATTCAGGAGGAATCACAGGAACGATCTTCACGATCATCCATTCCGGACGGTTCTCTACATTCTTATTCGCATCACGGAAAGCTTCCACAACCTGCAGGCGTTTTAAGGCCTCGTTCTTACGTTGCTGTGAAGTTTCTGTGTTGGCTTTATTTCTCAGGTCGTAAGAAAGCTCATCCAGCTTAATTCTGGATAAAAGATCTTCCAACGCTTCCGCACCCATCTTCGCGATGAATTTGTTCGGATCCTTATCATCCAGGTACTGATTTTCTTTCGGAAGGGTATCCAGGATATCCAGGTATTCTTCTTCCGTTAAGAAATCAAGGTAGTTGATACCATCCTGGGCTTTGATACCCGACTGGATCACCACATACCGTTCGTAATAAATAATCAGATCCAGCTTCTTGGTAGGCAGGCCTAATAAGTAACCGATCTTGTTAGGTAATGAACGGAAGTACCAGATATGTGCAACCGGAACAACCAGGGCAATGTGGCCCATGCGCTCACGGCGAACTTTCTTCTCGGTTACTTCCACGCCGCAACGGTCGCACACGATTCCCTTGTAACGGATACGTTTGTACTTACCGCAATGACATTCGTAGTCTTTAACCGGGCCGAAAATACGCTCACAAAATAATCCGTCGCGCTCCGGTTTATACGTTCTGTAATTGATCGTTTCAGGTTTGGAGCGTTCTAAGATTGACTCCGGAGAAGCAAGGCTGATCGTAATCCTGGTGAAATTACTCTTGATCTTATTATCTTTTTTGTATGACATAATCTTAATTTGAAGATTTGAAAAATCCGGTAAAGACCCTTTCAACCTGTCTTTACCGGATCAAAAAATTAATCCAGGGTGATATCCAGACCTAAGCCGCGCAGCTCATGAACCAATACATTGAATGATTCAGGTACTCCCGGTGTCGGTAAATTATCCCCTTTCACGATCGCTTCGTATGTTTTCGCTCTTCCGATCACATCGTCAGACTTTACGGTAAGGATCTCCTGGAGGATATTGGCCGCACCGAATGCTTCCAGTGCCCAAACCTCCATCTCACCAAAACGCTGGCCCCCGAACTGCGCCTTACCACCCAATGGTTGCTGGGTGATCAGTGAGTACGGACCGATTGAACGTGCGTGCATCTTATCATCCACCATGTGACCCAGCTTCATCATATAGATAACACCTACGGTTGTCGGCTGGTCGAAACGTTCTCCGGTTCCGCCTTCATACAGATATGTTCTTCCTGATGCCGGTACGCCTGCTTTCTTTACCCATTCTTCCACTTCGTCATGTGTAGCTCCGTCGAAGATAGGAGTGGCAAACTTCATCCCTAATTCCTTACCTGCCCAGCCCAGTACAGTTTCGTAGATCTGTCCAAGGTTCATACGGGAAGGTACACCCAGAGGGTTCAACACCACATCCACATTGGTTCCGTCGCTCAGGAACGGCATGTCTTCATCACGAACGATCCTGGCAACAATACCCTTGTTACCGTGACGGCCTGCCATCTTATCACCCACTTTCAGCTTACGCTTTTTAGCGACGTAAACCTTCGCCATCTGCACAATACCGGCAGGCAGCTCGTCACCTACGCTGATCGCAAATTTCTTACGACGGTAAGTTCCAAGCTCCTCGTTCAATTTGATGTTGTAGTTATGGAGCAATTCCTTGATCTGTGCGTTCTTGTCCTCATCTGTGGTCCATTTGGTCGGATTCACATTGCTGTATTCAAGATCCGTCAGCACCTTTTGTGTGAATTTCACACCCTTTGCTACCAGTAACTCTTTGTATACGTTATATACACCCTGAGAAGTTTTTCCGCTTACTAAAACAAATAGCTTGTCCACTAAAATGCTCTTCAGGTTCTCTACTTCTTTCGCGTGCTCCTTATCTAATTTTTCGATCAGGATCTTCTCATCCTGCTTTCCGCCCTTTTCTTTCTTTGCCCTGGAGAACAGCTTGGTGTCGATCACCACCCCCTTGATGGATGGTGGCGCCTTCATCGAAGCGTCCTTCACATCACCGGCTTTATCACCGAAGATCGCACGAAGCAGCTTCTCCTCCGGTGAAGGATCAGATTCTCCTTTCGGAGTGATCTTACCGATCAGGATATCGCCTTCCTTGATCTCTGCACCCACCCGGATGATACCGTTTGCGTCCAGGTCTTTCGTTGCTTCTTCCGATACGTTCGGGATGTCGGATGTTAATTCTTCTTCCCCGCGTTTGGTATCACGCACTTCCAGCTCGAACTCTTCGATATGGATCGAAGTGAAGATGTCCTCGCGTACTACACGCTCAGAGATCACGATCGCATCCTCGAAGTTATAACCCTGCCAAGGCATGAACGCCACTTTCAGGTTTCTTCCAAGAGCAAGCTCGCCATCCTGGGTTGCATATCCTTCGCATAATACCTGTCCTTTGGTTACCTTCTGACCTTTCTTAACGATCGGCTTCAGGTTCACACAGGTATTCTGGTTGGTCTTTTTAAATTTGGTCAGACGGTAAGACCTGGTATCACCTTCAAATGAAACAAGACGGTCATCATCTGTACGGTCGTACCTGATCACGATCTCATTCGCGTCCACATACTCCACGATACCGGCACCTTCTGCATTGATCAGCGCACGTGAATCAGAAGCAACACGCGCTTCCAGACCTGTTCCTACAACCGGTGCTTCCGGGCGCAACAACGGAACAGCCTGACGCTGCATGTTCGATCCCATCAGGGCACGGTTCGCATCATCATGCTCCAGGAAAGGGATCAATGATGCCGCGATCGAAGTGATCTGGTTCGGAGCAACGTCCATCAGATCGATCTTCTCCGGCTCAATAACCGGGAAGTCACCCTCAAAACGTGATTTAACTTTAGGTGATTCGAAATTACCCTTATCGTCATATCTCGCATTCGACTGCGCGATCGTCTTTCCATCCTCATCTTCTGCCGACAGGTAAATTACAGGTTCTTTAACGGCTACTTTACCGTTGACTACCTTACGATACGGAGTTTCGATGAAACCAAGGTTATTGATCTTCGCGTGTACACACAAAGAAGAGATCAAACCGATGTTCGGACCTTCCGGTGTTTCGATGGTACACAGACGACCGTAGTGCGTATAGTGTACGTCACGAACCTCGAAACCTGCACGCTCACGGGAAAGACCACCCGGACCAAGCGCCGAAAGACGGCGTTTGTGGGTGATCTCAGCCAATGGGTTGGTCTGATCCATGAACTGTGATAACTGGTTTGTTCCAAAGAACGAATTGATCACCGACGATAATGTTCTCGCGTTGATCAGGTCGGTTGGTGTGAAGACCTCGTTATCGCGGATGTTCATACGCTCACGGATAGTACGCGCCATACGTGCCAGACCCACGCCGAACTGAGCATATAGCTGCTCGCCAACGGTTCTTACACGACGATTCGACAAGTGATCGATATCATCCACTTCCGCTTTCGAATTGATCAGCTTGATCAGGTATTTCACGATCGCGATAATGTCTGCTTTCGTTAATACTTTTGTTTCCTGCGGAGTATCGAGGTTCAGTTTGCGGTTGATGCGGTATCTTCCCACATCACCCAGGTCATATCTTTTATCAGAGAAGAATAAACGCTCGATGATCCCTCTGGCAGTTTCTTCATCAGGTGGATCGGCATTTCTCAACTGGCGGTAGATGTATTCCACCGCTTCTTTCTCCGAGTTCGAAGTATCTTTCTGAAGGGTATTGTAGATGATCGAGAAATCAGCTGTGTTCGTATCTTCCTTGGTCAGGATGATCGTTTTCACACCTGCTTCAATGATCATATCAATATGGTCATCTTCTAAAATGGTTTCACGCTCCAGGATGATCTCGTTACGGTCGATGGAAACCACCTCACCTGTATCCTCATCCACGAAGTCTTCCACCCATTTCTTCAGCACCCTGGCAGCCAGCTTACGGCCTACCATTTTCTTCAATCCTGATTTGCTCACCTTCACCTCATCGGCCAGGTCGAACAATTCAAGAATGTCTTTATCCGAATCGTAACCGATCGCTCTTAAAAGCGTGGTCACCGGGAATTTTTTCTTACGGTCGATGTAAGCATACATCACGTTGTTCACGTCAGTCGCAAACTCGATCCAGGAACCTTTAAAAGGAATTACCCTTGCGGAATATAGTTTAGTTCCGTTTGTGTGTCGGCTTTGTCCGAAGAACACACCAGGCGAACGGTGTAACTGAGATACGATTACACGTTCAGCCCCATTGATCACAAACGTACCCTTTGGAGTCATATACGGAATGGTTCCCAGGTATACATCCTGAACGATGGTCTCGAAGTCTTCATGTTCGGCATCGTTACAGGAAAGGCGAAGTTTCGCTTTCAGGGGAACGCTGTAGGTTAACCCTCTCTCGATACACTCGTGAATATCATATTTCGGCGGATCGATGAAGTAGTCAAGGAATTCCAGCACAAAAATGTTCCTGGAATCGGTAATAGGAAAGTTTTCGCTGAAAACTTTAAAGAGGCCTTCTTTGTGACGGTTGTCGGAAGTCGTTTCCAGTTGGAAAAACTCACGGAAGGATTCCAGCTGCACGTCCAGAAAGTCGGGATAATCCAGCGCATTCTGAACAGAAGCGAAGCTGATTCTCTGCAAATTATTATTGTCTTTAGCCAATGGATTAATAATTTGATGGTGAAAAAAATCGTGTGGACACCATGTCCACCCTTAGGTAATATAACAGAACGGGGTTAAGGCCGACCTGTTTGAATGCTTCCCATAATGGGTTAAAAACAGGAATAGACCCTCCCGGAAGGGAGGGTCTTACCTGTTTCAATGGTATGAAATCTGTTTGCTATCAATGCGCTTCCGGGGGCCTGTGAGTATCACATCACCCGGTTGCGGGTCGAAAATCAAATTAAAATTCACACATGAAATAAGTGAATTACTTAATTTCAACTACAGCTCCAGCTTCTTCTAATGCTTTTTTCAAGGCTTCAGCTTCGTCTTTCGCTACACCTGCTTTTAATTCTTTAGGAGCGCCGTCAACTAAATCCTTAGCTTCTTTCAGTCCAAGACCTGTAAGGTCTTTCACTAATTTAACAACCGCTAATTTCTGTCCTCCTGCTTCTTTCAGGATTACGTCGAAAGCTGTCTTTTCAGCTGCTGCTTCAGCACCACCTGCTGCTGCGCCAGCTACCATAACAGGAGCTGCTGCTGCAGGCTCGATGCCGTACTCGTCTTTTAGGATCTGAGCTAATTCGTTAACTTCTTTTACTGTTAAGTTTACTAACTGTTCAGCAAACGCTTTTAAATCTGCCATTTTTATTTTCTTTTTAAAATTGGTTTACAAATTGATTAATTGATTAATTGCCTCTTTCTTCAAGAGTTTTAAGGATACCGGCTAACTTGCCACCGCCAGATTTAAGTCCGGAGATAACGTTCTTAGCAGGAGATTGTAATAATGCGATGATATCGCCAACAAGTTCGTCTTTCGATTTAAGATTGCTCAGGGCTTCTAACTGGTTGTCTCCAATGAATACAGCCGAGTCGATGAAAGCGCCCTTCAGTACAGGCTTGTCACCTGTTCTTCTCAGTTCTTTGATCAGGCGGGCAGGAACGTTTCCTACTGCTGAGAACATGATCGCTGAAGTTCCTTTCAATACGCCAAACATCTCTGAATAATCAGCGCCAGTTGCTTCCATTGCCTTACGGATAAGGGTATTTTTAGCTACCTGGAAAGTAATGCCTTGTTCAAAGCATTTTCTTCTGATTACATTGATTTGAGCTACGGTCAAATTTGAAGTGTCAGTAACATAGATCGCATTATGAGACGACAGCTTCTCTTGTAAAGCGAGAACTATTTCGTTTTTTTCTTCTCTTTTCATAATACTTCTAATTAAATGCCTGATACTGATTTCGTTTCAATTTTGATACCCGGGCTCATTGTGCTTGACAAATGAATGCTCTGAAAATAAGTACCCTTAGCTGATGAAGGCTTAAGCTTGGAGATTACCTGAAGTAACTCCAGTGCATTTTCATAAATCTTCTCAGGAGCAAAAGATACTTTACCAATCGAAGCGTGTACAATACCGGTTTTATCTACCTTGAAATCGATCTTACCGCCTTTAACATCAGATACAGCTTTACCAACTTCGGTAGTTACTGTTCCTGACTTAGGGTTTGGCATCAGGTTTCTTGGTCCTAAAACTTTACCAAGCTTACCTACTTTTGCCATACAGCTAGGCATAGTGATCACGATATCAAAATCAACCCATCCTTGTTCAATCTTGGTAATGTAGTCATCCAAGCCCACAAAATCGGCGCCTGCCGCGGTAGCTTCTGCTTCCTTATCAGGAGTACAAAGAACTAATACGCGTACAGTTTTACCTGTTCCGTGAGGAAGAACGGCAATACCTCTCACCATTTGATTTGCCTTACGCGGATCCACACCAAGGCGGATATCCAGGTCGACAGAAGCATCAAACTTGGTAGTAGTAATTTCTTTTACCAGTTTGGTCGCTTCATCAAGTGAGTAGATTTTGTCTACTTCTATTTTGGATAATGACTGCTTTTGATTTTTTGTTAATCTAGCCACTTTCTCTAAAATTTAATTGTTTAATTGTTCCAGGGAGCTGTACCTGATACAGTAATTCCCATACTTCTTGCAGTTCCCGCAACCATTCTCATTGCTGACTCGATCGTAAATGCG
The DNA here is from genome assembly GCA_937875035.1 of uncultured Sphingobacteriaceae bacterium. Lineage (GTDB taxonomy): Bacteria > Bacteroidota > Bacteroidia > Sphingobacteriales > Sphingobacteriaceae > CALNCF01. The sequence continues at coordinate 9,298 of CALNCF010000457.1, forward strand.
TTCAGGTCGGTCATTTTCTCATCGGCAATGGTTTTAACTTGCTCCCACGTAACTGAGGCAACTTTTTTACGGTTAGGCTCTGAAGATCCGCCTTTAAGCTTGGCAGCTTCCAACAGCTGGATGGCTACCGGAGGTGTTTTGATAATAAAGTCAAAGGACTTGTCGGTATATACTGTGATAACGACAGGAAGCACTTTGCCTGGTTTATCCTGAGTTCTTGCATTAAACTGCTTGCAGAACTCCATAATGTTAACCCCTTTAGCACCCAAGGCAGGACCAACCGGAGGTGAAGGGTTTGCTGCACCACCTTTGATCTGTAGTTTTATTAATGCGCCTATTTCTTTAGCCATTTTATTTATTTATTTAAGTATTGAGCAATTTGCACAAAGTGGAAGCTTTATTACGATGTACTCTCTACTCAAAGTTTTAATTCAGATTACTCTTTTTCTACCTGCATGTAGTTTAACTCCAGTGGC
>CALNCF010000458.1 GCA_937875035.1 uncultured Sphingobacteriaceae bacterium
GACTATAAGGCCGGGCGGCCGATCAGCATACCCGTACCCCAGCCGGGAAACCGCCTCATCACAGCGGTACCTTCGCTCTTGCCGCCTCCGCCTGCCAGCTATGCGAACTTTGCCATGGCTACTGAGCCGATCCTGAATATCCGCATACTGCCGAACGGCAAGGATTACAGCCAGTATTATGTGGACCCTAAAGCCCCTATGCCTGTAGGGAATGCATTGCTCACCTTCGATGTGATCTACGACGAAGTGCTGCGGAATTACTACCTGCTGTACCCGGCCATGAACAAGCATGTACCGCTTAACGACCCGGCTTTCTGGGCAGATCCCGCTATGGCCGGAAATCTCGCGCAGCGCATCATGCTCGAGAACTGGGGGAATTCGGTGGCGATGCCCCGTACCCGCGACCTTTCGCAAAGCCGCCGTACGCTGCTCCTGGCCTGGTGCATGAAGATCATCCAGGGATAATCATAGATAACGATAAGCATACCTAACTCAAAAATCACATGAAAAGAATATATATCGTATACCTGCTGCTGATACTGGTCGCAAGCTCCTGTGCCCAGCAGGGAATGAAAAGCGTTCGCGGGAAGAGATCGGTGGTATTGACCGCAGTAGCGGCTCCGCAGGACAGCACGGGCTCTCCCTATACTATTGAGCTTATAGACACCAAAGTGAAATATGCGCCCGGCCTGCAATCCTATGGTATGGCCGTACAGGGACAGCAATGGCTGCTGGTCGGAGGCCGCACCAACGGCTTCCACGGAACAGCCGATTCGTCCAGCGCCTTCCCAACCCGTTACAGCAACAAAAATATGTTCGTAATAGATATGGCCGCGCAGAAGAGCTACCAGTTAGCTATCCCCGCCGCCTATAAGCTACAGCTGCAAAGCACCAATATGGCTTGTCTCCAGGATGGCGACTACCTGTATTGCGCAGGCGGTTACGGGTCGACCTGTGCGACCGATTCACCGGGCTGTTACCAGACCTTCCCGAACCTGACTGCCATCAACGTACCGGCAGCGATCGCCGCCATCACTTCCGGCGATACGGCAGGTCTCGCCAAAGCCATTACGACCATTACCGACGAGCACATGCGCGTAACCGGCGGAGCCTTACGTAAGATCGGCGACTGGTTCTACCTCGTGATGGGACAGAACTACAACCAGCAGTACAAAGGAGCGGTAACCGGTATCTATACCGAACAGGTGCGTAAGTTTAACATCATCAATACCAATGGTCAGCTTTCCATCAGCAATTATACCGCTTACGATGCGCCGTGGGATACCATCTATAAAGAACAGTTCCACCGCCGCGACCTCACGGTAGCTCAAACCATTATGGACGATGGTTCGGCCGGCATCTCCGTATATGGCGGCGTATTTACGGTAAAGGGTGGAAGCGGCTACCAGAACCCGGTATACATCTCGCAGGACACGGAAGGAAACACCGCCTTCGCGCTCGACATGGGCTTCGCTCAAAAGATGAACCTGTACGAATGCGCTACGGTTGTGATGTACGATTCCACTACGCAGAACCTGTACACCAGTCTGATCGGGGGGATCACCTATTACTACTACGACAAGTTCGGGGTATTGCAGGAAAGTAACCTGCTGAACTTCCTGCCTTTCAGCAATAATGTGACCACGATCGTACGCTCAGGCAGCGCATCATCGAGAACATCGGTGGAATATCCACAACAAACGCCGGCGCTCCCGGGCTATATCGGCTCAGATGCAGAATTCATCCCCGCAGGCAATCTTCCGAAGTATAATCATATGGAAAAAGTGCTCGATTACGCACAGCTTCCCGCAGGAAAAACACTGATCGGCTGGATGTACGGCGGCATCTTGTCTACTGCCAACCAAAGCAATGGCTTTAATCCGACCTATGCCAACAACCGGATCTACGAAGTATACATCGTAAAATAAGAACCTTCACAGCTGCCCTGTGCAGGCGAATCTGAATGCAACCTGGCCATGCCGGGTTGCATTTTTTTGTATTTTAGCAGCATGGCGATAAAGAATATCATATTTGATTACGGAGGAGTGATCTTTGACATCGATCACGGCAAAACGAGCAAAGCCTTTGAAGAGTTAGGGTTGAAAGATGGTCCGGAGTTCTTCGGGCATGGCGGACAGGTACTATTGTTTGATGAGTTCGAACGGGGAGCGATCAGCGCTGCCGAATTCCGCGCGCGTATCCGTGCGCATTTTGATAAGCCCGTAACGGATAAAGAGATCGACGATGCCTGGAGCCGTATGCTTATTGGTATTCCCGAAGGGAACCTCGAATTGCTCATGAAGATCAAGGCGAAGTACCGTACGTTCCTGCTCAGCAACAACAACGCCCTGCATTATATCTGGATCATGAAATACCTGGAGCGCGAGTTCCAGCTGGAAGAAGGGATGCGCCCTTTCTTCGAAAAAGATTATTATTCACACCAGCTCGGTATGCGTAAGCCGCGTAAAGAAATCTTTCAGTTCGTGCTCGACCTGCACCGGCTCGACCCGGCCGAAACACTCTTCATCGACGACAGTTCCCAGCACATTGAAACCGCCGAAAAGATGGGCATCCAGGTCTACCTGAAGGATCCGAAAAAGCCCCTGGCCAAAGTGCTTGATCCGTATTTGTAAGTTAAGCATAGTGTATGACATTGCTTCGGAATAACTACGCGGTTTTACGGATATAAAATACGTTCATTTACGGATTTACACTCAACGCACCGGTCTGTATTTTTGATCGATCGTAAACCTGCTTGTATGATATGCCTGGTTAAGAAATACGATACGATATGCCATGAAAACAAGAAAGACTCCTGCCCGGTTTTTGTTCGCTTTATTGAGCATTTTGCTATTGACTGGCTGTGCCAAAGACTCCGTATTAGACGCTCCGCCTGTCACCACATTTTCTACACACAGGCAATCTGAATTGCTTGATCTGCTCGGTGTTTATCATAATGAAGCCCTTACCCATATTGCGACCAATCATATATGGGCAAATCATACTGCTACCGATGCGGCATCTGTATTTGAAGAGCTGAACGATTATTTTTCGCCATATGGTATCGGCTACGAAGAGCATGAAATGGATGGGGTAATAGATTCGATCGTAAATGATATTGATAACAAAGAGCTGTATACAAATCCTGCCGCTTACTGGGAAAGTTTTCGTAATTCAGAAAGGGCTTCGGATCTTTCTTTGGTAGCACTGCAATATATAGACGAAATATACAGCATTATGTCGGAGGAGCGCGCTGACTTAGCGCCCGGACAAAAACTTCTGGTAATGAAGCAGGACCTGCTTGATCTGAAAGAAGCGTATTCGGCCGAAACCTGGACAGCAAACGAGCATGAAAGAGAACTGGTAGAAGGGATGCTGAACATTGCTTTGGCTTCATCCGAATTCTGGTCTGTGTATGAGAATCCGGAGATTCCGGCAGATCTTATTGTACAGGTTGATGCACTGGCATACCTGGGAGGTTGGGGCTATGCTTATTTTATTGAAGATGATCCCAACTCGAATTCAAGAATTAAGAAAGGATTATGGGCTGCAGGCTTTGCAAGCTCAGGAGGTTTAATCAAGTAAGCACATGAACTATTTAAGATTGTTTTTCATTACCTGTTTCTTCATCATCGGTCTGGCTTTCGCCGTCAATGACCTGTATTATTATAAGAACGGAATCCCTCTGTATGCCTCGCATAGGTCTGTCTATACAGTGTCTGTTCTGATAGCGCTCATTTCTGTGGCATACAGGTTTTTTTCAGGCACAAAGAACAAGGCTTAAAACAGCGTTCCGCATAAACAAAAAGATCCGCAGTGAAAGCTGCGGATCTTTTATAGATAGTGTGTGTGGAAGAGAAATGTTTATTCTTCCATCGCTTCTGCCTGGTACATGCTGTCGATCTCGTCGGCGTATTTCTTCTCCACGATCCGGCGTTTGATCTTCAGGGTAGGGGTCATCTCTTCCTCCTCGATGGTAAACAGGTTTCGTTTAATGATGAAATGGCGGATGCGTTCGAACTTGCTCAGCTCGCCCGCCGACGCGCTTCCGCGCTCCAGCGCCTCCTGATATCCGCTTTCAGCCAGTCCAGTATTTCTTTGTTCTCGATAAACTGCTCCGGGCTCTGGAAAAAGCTTTCATCCAGGTGGAAGGTTTCCATCAGCATCTCTTTGGAAGGAACGATGATCGCGGTGATGTACTCACGCTTATCACCGATCAGGAAGATCTGGTCGATCTTGGCGCTCTTCAGGTAGGTGTTTTCAATAGGAGTAGGGTAAACGTTCTTTCCGTAAGAGTTCACCAGCATATTCTTGATACGGTCGGTGATCTTCAGGTTTCCCTTGTAGAACTTGCCCACATCACCGGTATGGAACCAGCCGCCGGCATCGATCACCGCCGCCGTTTCTTCCGGCTTGTTCCAGTAGCCCTTCATCACGTTCGGGCCTTTCAGGATGATCTCTCCCTCAGCGCTCTCAAAGGCCGGGTCGAAGCTTTCATAGGTTTGTTCGGTAAGGATCTCCTTAGTATCCGCGTTCTGTATCGCGATGGTCATGCCCGGCAGCACACGGCCTACAGTACCGTATACCTGGCGGGTGAACTCGGTAACAGCCATTACCGGTGCGGTTTCAGTAAGGCCATAGCCCTCCAGCACCTTGATGCCCAGGTTTCCGAAGAACTCTCCGATATTCTGTGGCAGGGCGGCTCCTCCCGAGATCATGAACTTCAATCTTCCTCCTGTCTTTTCCTTGATCTTGCTGAAGACCAGCTTATCGGCGAGCTTTTGTTTGATGCTGAGTGTCAGGCCTGCTTTCCTGCCTTCGGCTGTGGCTTCCCGGTATTCTTTTCCTACCTCGAAAGCCCATAAAAAGATTTTGGTCTTAATTCCACCGGCTGAGGTACCGCTCTTCATCGCCTTATCGTGGATCTTCTCCAGCAATCGCGGAACCACATTCATAACCGTTGGTTTTACCTGGATCATATTCTTGCCGAGCAATTCCAGGCTTTGTGCGAAGGCCATCTTGCTGCCCTGTGTCAGGCAGATCATATAGGTAGCCGTACGCTCAAAAACGTGAGAAAGGGGCAGGAAAGAAAGGAAGGTTTCTTCGTGGGTGATATGAGGGATCTGCTCTAAGGCAGCTTTTACATTGCTTACAAAGTTATGATGGGTCAGCATTACCCCTTTAGGGGTTCCGGTAGTACCTGATGTGTAGATGAAGGTGGCGATATCATCAGGCTTCACGGCATCTCTCAGCCGGTCGATCTCGGCCTGGTAATTCCCGATCTCCTTCCTGCCGGCCTGAAACACCTGGCTCAATGGGATGATCTTTGCCGTTCCTTCATACCCGGCGCTGATCTTTTCATGATCATCGAATACAGGGATGATACACTGCAGACCCGCGCAAGCCGGTGCTACCTTCAGTATCTTCTTCAGCAGGAAATGATTACCCACCAGCATGGTCTTCAGTCCTGAATCATTAATAATATACGCCACATCGGTTTCTGAAAGGGTAGGGTAGATCGACACATTGGCACATCCGATCTGTTGCAGCGCCTGGTCGTAATACACGTATTCCGGGCAGTTCTCTATGATCAGTCCTAAACGGTCGCCCTGTGTAATGCCGATGCTCAGCATATAAGCGGAAATGGCATCTGCCCGCTCAAAGGTTTCACGATAGGTAATGGGTTCGTATTCGGTCTTGCCATGATCCAGCATAAAAACGCTGTCGGCGGGGTGGATGTATTTTACTACGTTTCTTAATAACTGGGGAATGGTGGTCTGTTCACTTAATTGCATAAATCACAAAATAAAAAGGTCTTTACCAGGATGGCAAAGACCTAAAATATAAATTTTTTAGAATACTTATACAGAAAAACTTTCTCCGCAACCGCAGCTGCGCGAAGCATTCGGGTTAATGAAGTTGAACCCCTTTCCGTTCAGACCGTCCGAAAAATCCAGCTCGGTACCGGCCAGGTATAAAAAGCTCTTCATGTCCAGCACCATCTTTACTTCCTTATCCTCAAACTCCTGGTCGCCGTTCTTCAGCTCGTTGTCGAAGTCAAGCTTATACGATAGACCCGAGCACCCTCCACCCTGAACCGATACACGCAGGAAGTTCGCGTCCTGGCGCAGTTTCTCTATTTTGCTTTTCGCTTTATCAGTGATCGTAATCATCTCCTGGTACGAATAAGATTATGAATTAATGGTGTGATTTTTCACTTTCGATCGGTTCCAGTCCGTTCTTTACACGATAATCGTTGATGGCCGCCTTGATCGCGTCTTCAGCCAATACCGAGCAGTGGATCTTCACCGGCGGTAAAGCCAGCTCTTCCACGATGTCCATATTGTCGATCGTCAATGCCTCATCAATGGTCTTGCCTTTCAGCCATTCGGTAGCCAGCGAAGAAGAAGCGATGGCCGAGCCGCAGCCAAAGGTTTTGAACTTCGCGTCGGTAATGGTATTGTTTGCATCTACTTCGATCTGCAAACGCATTACGTCTCCGCATTCAGGGGCGCCCACCAGACCGGTTCCTACCGAGTTCTTTGCTTTATCGAGGGTACCTACGTTACGCGGGTTATTGTAATGGTCAATAACTTTATCTGAGTAAGCCATGGTGTTGTATGTTTAAGGTTTTAAATGCTTGATATAAGTTTAACAACAGGTTTGCCTGCTTGTTTCGATTAATGTTCCGCCCATTCCACGCTGTCGAGGTCGATGCCGTCCTTGAACATTTCCCATAAGGGGCTCATCTCTCTCAGCTTGTTTACGGCGTTCCTGGTACATTCGATGGCATAATCCACCTCTTCTTCGGTAGTGAAGCGGCCAAGGCCGAAACGGATCGAAGAATGGGCAAGATCGTCATTTAATCCCAGGTTCTTCAATACATAAGAAGGTTCCAGGGAAGCCGAAGTACAGGCCGATCCCGAAGAAACCGCCAGATCTTTCATCGCCATCATCAGGCCTTCTCCTTCTACGTATTTAAAAGAAATATTGGTGATATGCGGCAAACGATGCTCACGGTTACCGTTTACATACGATTCTTCCAGTTCTGAAAGCGCGTTTTCCAGCTTATCGCGCAGCGATGAAAGACGTTTGGTCTCTGATTCCATCTCCAGGAAGCAAAGCTCGCAAGCCTTTCCAAACCCTACAATACCCGGTACATTCAGGGTTCCCGAGCGCATGCCTCTTTCGTGGCCGCCCCCGTCCATTTGCGCGGTTACTTTTACCCTTGGGTTCTTTCTGCGTACATATAACGCGCCCACACCCTTAGGACCGTACATTTTATGGCCACTGAACGACATCAGGTCGATCCCGTCGGCATCTACATTCACAGGAATCTTACCAACCGCCTGGGTGGCATCGGTATGGAACAGCACACCATGCTTCTTGGCAATAGCCGAGATCTCGCGTACAGGCTGGATCACACCGATCTCGTTGTTCGCGTACATGATAGAGATCAGGATGGTTTTATCCGTGATCGCTTTCTCCAGCTCTTCCAGGTCGATAAGCCCGTCAGATTTCACTTCCAGATAAGTAACCTGGCCGCCTGATTTCTCAATATGGTGACAGGTATCGAGTACTGCCTTGTGTTCGGTGGTAACAGTGATAATATGGTTTCCCTTCTGGGCATACATCTCAAATACACCTTTAATAGCGAGGTTATTTGATTCGGTAGCTCCCGAAGTGAATATGATTTCCTTCTCG
>CALNCF010000459.1 GCA_937875035.1 uncultured Sphingobacteriaceae bacterium
TCTTTATCCAGGTTGAACTCCACGGTGATCACACTGGATCCCTGGTTGCTGGAAGATGAAATATTTTTGATCCCGTCGATGCTGTTGATCGCTTTTTCGAGCGGTTCGGTGATCTGCGATTCAATGATATCGGCATTCGCACCCGGGTAGCTGGTCCGTACGGAAACAATAGGAGGGTCGATGGAAGGGTATTCCCTCACACCTAAAAAGGTAAAGCCAATGATCCCGAACAGGAGAATGAGCAGGTTCATGACAATGGCCAGTACCGGCCGCTTTATACTGGTGGTTGATATACTCATGGAGGGCTGCTTATCGGTTTACAATGGTTACTTTCACAGGCATCCCTGTTTTCAGGGACATGATCCCTGTGGTCAGCACGGTATCGCCGGGCTTAATGCCTGCGCTTACCAGCACATCTTTTTCGGTACGGGCAGTGGTTTCCACTTCCACATCCTTCGCCAGTCCGTTCTCCATGATAAATACTTTCTTACCCTTTAATACAGGTACAATCGCTTCGCTCGGAACCAGCAAGGCATCCTTGATGGAAGAGAGCGGCAGGTCGATCTTGGCAAAGGACCCAGGGAGCAGCTTACCATCGCTGTTGCCTGCCAGTGCTTTAAGCTGGATGGTACGGGTGGCTATATTGATAGAGGGTTCGATGGCGAACACCTGCGCGTTAAATACTTCTGCGGATGAAGAGGTGGTAAATGTGAGCTTCGTATTCAGAGGGATACGGTTCGCGTATTTTTCAGGGATGGAAAAGGTGATCTTTACCGGGTTCGCATTCACGAGGCTGGTAATAACGGTAGCCGAGGTTACGTATTCGCCTTCGGAAATGGAACGTAAGCCGATCTTCCCGCTGAAGGGTGCACGGATGGAAGTTTTGGATAGCTGGGCTTTGATCAGCTGAGTCTGCGCCTGTAAGGATTTAAGATCGGCAAGGGTAGCGTCGTACTCCTGCTGGCTGATCGCTTCTTTCTGCAAAAGCATCTTGGAGCGATATTCGTTCTCTTTGGCGAGGTTCTCCCGGGTGGTCGCCTGCAGCAGCTGGGCCTGCAGCTCATCATCATTGATCTTGATAAGCATGTCGCCCTTGTTTACCAGGGTACCCTCCTTAAAGAAAATGGTCTTTACGATCCCCGAGATCTCTGTCCGTATCTGTACCTGCTCATTGGCTTCGATCGACCCGGAAACACTCAGCGTATTGTCGAAGTGCTGCGGTGTAACCACTACCCCGTTCACACTGATCGGAGGCATTTTAGCGCCCTTGCCTGCCGCACCGCTGGTGGCGGCCGCCTGGCTTTTGTTCGATTGGACCCGGTTATATATTAAATAGCCTACAACAATAAGTATGGCCGCATAGATGAGATATTTTATTTTCATATCGTATTATTTCAGTTTTGTGGGTGGTATTCCGGGTACTTCTTCGCACTGGGTATCGGGGCAGCAACTTCTTTAGATACACAAACATCTTTTGGTTTAAGCCAGGGGCTGCTTCTTTTTTCCCTGACCAGATCTATACGGTATGGTCAGGGAAGTATCCGGTACAGGCCTGCGCTCTTAACAGGAAAACCGCTATTTCTGTTTTAGCGAAAAATGAATGTATCAAGGATATTACCGCCCAAATATACCCCTCCTTCACTATTAATTTTATTCCTGCTGATAAAAATTAACTTTGTTTGAAATTTTTTTGCTCATGAATTTTAAAGGAATCCCTTCATTTTTAATTGTAATCATATCTGTTATGATGATGTCGCAAACGGCGCAGGCTGCCGTAAAGATCAATTACCAGCTTTCCTTCCCGGAAGCGCAGGCCCATTATGTAGAGGTAGAAATGTCGATCCGCAACCTCGACCAGGCCTATACCGATGTAAAGATGCCGGTGTGGACCCCGGGCTCATACCTGGTGCGCGAGTTCGCCCGACATGTAGAAGGCTTTAGGGCGCAAGCCCCTGACGGAAAGGCGTTACGCGCTGAAAAGATCAGCAAGAATACCTGGAGGGTGTACCACGAAAAGATCGCCGACCTGAAGATCAATTACCGCGTATATGCCTTTGAGCTGACGGTAAGAACCAGCTTTATCGATGCCAGTCATGCCTTTTTGAGCAGCACCAGCATCTTCATGTATCCCGACGGGATGCTGAACCTGCCTTCGGAGATCAAGATCATCCCTCATAAAGACTGGAAGAAGATCTCTACCAGCCTCGATTCGAAGAAAGGCGATCCTTATACCCTGTACGCTCCTGATTATGATGTGCTTGGTGATTCTCCGATCGAGATCGGCAACCAGGATATTATCGAGTTCACGGCAGCAGGTGTTCCGCATTACGTGGCAATGGTTGGTCCGGGCAGCTACGACCGCGAGAAGATTATCAGAGACTTCACCAGGATCATCGAAGAATCGACGAAGATCTTCGGAAAGCACCCTTGCAAGAACTACACCTTTATCGTGCATAATGTGCCTTCGGGCGGTGGCGGACTCGAGCACCTGAACTCCACTACAGTGCAGACCCAGCGGTTTTCGTATTCGGCAGAGGCTACCTATAACTCGTTCCTCGGGTTGATCGCGCATGAGTACTTTCATTTATGGAATGTAAAACGTCTGAGACCGGCAGCCCTGGGCCCGTTCGATTATGATACCGAGAATTACACCCGTGCGTTATGGGTGTCGGAAGGATTTACCGCTTTTTATGATAACTGGCTGGTGCGTCGTGCGGGCTTTTATACAGTGGATAAATACCTGGAGCTGATGGCGGCTGACTTTACGAAGCAGACGAACCTTGCCGGGAACAATGTACAGCCGCTGAGCGAATCCAGCTTCGACGCGTGGATCAAATATTATCGCCGTAACGAGAACTCGAATAATTCGCAGGTGTCGTATTATGACAAGGGTAGCCTGGCCGCAGCGCTGATCAACCTGGAGATCCTGCACCAGACCCAGGGGCAAAAGAGCCTGGACGATGTGATGAAGTATATGTATGATGAATACTATACGAAGCTGAACCGAGGCTTTACCGATGCAGAAATGAAGAAGGCCATCGAGCAGTTCGCAGGTGTGTCGTTCGATGCATTCTATGCTTCCTATATTGATGGTACCGGACCTTTCGACTACAACAAATACCTCGACTATGCCGGGCTGAAATTAACGGATCAGAATGCCGGTAAGAATGATCTGTACCTCGGAGCGAATACTTCGGCTACCGGTGGTAAGGTAATGGTTACCGCTGTTACGGCCGGAAGCCCTGCTTATCAATATGGCCTGAACGTGAACGATGAGATCCTGGCGATAGACGGGTATCGTGTAGACGACCTCGCGAAAATGCTCAACCTGAAAAAAACGGGTGATACTATTAAAATGATGGTGAGCCGCGACGGGATGATCCGTACCCTCGATATTGTTTTAGCAAAGGACCCAAATGTGAAATACAAGCTGGAGCGCGTAGCCCAGCCTACCCCGGCACAGGATGCCGTATATAAGGCCTGGGTGAAATAAAAAGATAGTTTCCCGCAATATACGAAGGTACTCATGTATACATGAGTACCTTCGTATTGAATATGGATATTATTATGTTTTATTGTAACAGTAAATATTCAGAATATATAAGTATATGCTTGTTCTATTGCTTTAAGTAATCGTTTAGGGTGGTCAGTTTGCGGAGGAGTTCTGTATTATAAGGCGATATTTTTAACCCGCGTTGTAAGTAGTTTTTGGCTTGTGTATATTCCCTGTTTCGAACGCATAATGAGGATCCGTTTCCATATGCAAATCCGATTGCTTCGGAATCGGGAGATACATCATAAATGTTAGCAAACTCTTCGGATTTTTTCAAATATTCATTTCCTGATTTCTTGTTGTTTATCATGAATAGTTCTCCGGCTTGTTTCAGGTAGCATCTGTAAATTTCCTCAGTAAATTTTTTATTACTATGCAGGAAATCATATTTACTAAAATAACTGTACAACATATCACCGCATTGGGCTTTCGATGAGGCTTTTTCCAGTATAATAAGAGCAAGAAAGCCAATAGTTTCATGTTGCTCCTTATCAATTGTCAATGCAGTTAAAAGATTAGACGTTGCTTTTTCAAAGTTGCCGCTTAGATAGGATATCCGTCCTTTTTGAGAATAAAAAATAAATGAAATTCTTTTAATGAGCGATGTGTCGCTTATACTGCTGACAAGACGTTCATAGATGGTGTCATAATATACTTCATTGTTTTTTTCAATAAGAAACCGTTGAGTAATTACCCCGAAGTTGTGGACGAGTATGTCCTCCGCTTTTTTACCCTGCTGGTATAGATAAGCACGGGTATATAGATTTACATCCGCTGTGTCTGACATATGTGCTCCTGAGAGTTGTGCGCCGGCGGCTTCATTCAAGAGCATTTTAATTCGATTGGAGGGATAGAGATAATACGCTTTGGTTAACTGGTCAAACGCATCGTTATATTGCTGTTTTTGCATCAATGCTACACCGTAGTTGTAATATTGAAGACCTGCCAGCTGTATCAGGGATATATCATCCTGGTCATAATAGTATTTTTGAAAGGCGGCATTTTTGCCAAGAGTGTTAATTTCTTCTTGAGTGATTGACTTTCCATCTAAAAGGTAATCAAGGTAATGCTTTTTATATTTTTCATCAGGCAGAAAATATCCTGCATTTGGACTAGTCGTTTCTATTGTAATATTCATACCACCCGGGTCAGCGATAAGATAAACATGTGTTGGTGCTTCTTTAATACTATAAGGTACATGGTACCTGCTGAATGCCATAGCGTATAAAGCAGATGCTGTTACACAATTATAGGTACCATCATTGAGAGTGTTAAAGTAAGATTCTAACTCATATTTCTTCAGAAATTTTTTATGGGTAAAATGGAATAGATCCTTGATAAATCTGCTTCCGGAATTTTTGTTCGCATATCCCTTATAAAAATCATCCGATACTGTAAGGATTTTTTTCTTTATATCAGACAGTTTTTCCTCGTCTGAAGTAGGGTCAACGGTCATGAAAATGCCGATGGTATCTAATATCTTATTGGTTTCATAATTTGTGAAAATATTTTTTTCGAGCTGGGAGTGGAAGCGCAGAATTTTAAATTCTGGCGTATTCTGAGCGGTGAGTTGGGAGAATGTCAAAACTTGAATGATTGAAAGTCCCCAGATTTTAAGCTTTTTAGAGAAAAACATTGATGTGACGAATTGGTAGCGCCTAATATAGCTAAAATGAAACAGATAGCAACTTCGCATACGCTTGTCGCAGTGTTATGATGCTAGAGGAATAAGAGCGCTTTATTTACCAAGATTTCCAAGTTTATTCGTCTGATCCACAGCTGCCTTTATTCTTTTAATTTGTTATTGAGTTATCGTTTTTTGAATGGGTATGGAATACCGACATCGGTGAACAAAATTGATTGAAGCCGATAGAGCTAGTCCACGTATACCTGTATTGAACAGATATCACACCTTCGTCTTTACCTTATCCCAGCTTTTGATCTGCCAGTTTACCCTTGCCGTGCATAAATGATTATGTGCGGTATCGTATACTTCGAGGCTGAAGCTTTTCAGCATCTGCTCACTATGCTGCAACCCCTGGATAATTTCTTCTTCCAGCACTTTCCGGTCGATATTGAAGTTCACTATACCATCTGTCTTTCCCTGGAAATGATATTCCATAGAGAGGTCTTTCATGATGATGCGATAACGGTCCGCGCCTACATGGCTGATCAGCAGCAATCCGCAGGCATACTCGCACAGCGTAGCCAGTCCGCAGGCATGCAAACCTTTTAAATGATTCAGGTTCGCGCGCTTATAGGGAAGCCGCACCCGGATATGCTCATCGCTGATATCGGTAATGGTTAAGCCATGTGGGTTGTTAAAGGGGATGGCACGCCGCAGCGCGATGTTGAGCACCCGGCGCCAGAATGCTGAATACTTTGATTTCCTGAGTAATGACTGTAGCTGAAGCATAATGTTTATAAGGCTTTGATCCTGTTTAGCGCTTGTCCGAATTCCTGTTCGAGCTCCTGTACGATCTCTCCTACAGGTTTGATCGTGCTGATCAGCTCCACCGATTTCCCGGCGCACCACAGCGTTTTATAATTGCCCGGCTTTACCGAATCGGCCAGCTTACCCATACCCCTGATCTGCGTCAGCATCTTGAAATACTTTCGCGTGGTACGGTTACGGTTCAGTAGCTTCTCGAACCAGTTCTGCTTATAGCCGATCTTCTTCGCGTATGGTGTGTTGATAATGGTGCAGGGTGTGCCGGAGATCCGTTCCGACAGCACAATATCGTCCATATCCGACTCAATGATCGCATCCTTATAAGCCTGGCTTACGCTGCTTTCCTCGCTGGCGATAAAGCGGGTGCCGATGGAAACTGCCGAAGCGCCCAATGCTATCGAAGCCAGTATTCCTTCTCCGTTCGCGATGCCTCCGGCAGCAATGACCGGCTTGTCTGGGAAAGCTTCCCTCAATGCAGGAACCAACACGTGTAAAGGGTTCGGGCCTGCATGTCCGCCTGCACCCTGTCCTACAGCAATGAAGCCATCGCAGTTAAGCTCATAGCACTTTTTAGCATGTTCGAGATTGGTCACATCGCAATATACCTTGCCTCCATAACGGTGCGCTTCTTCGATTACCCGTTGTGGTGATCCAAGAGAGGTGATGAAGAACCGGACCTTGTGCTCCAGGCAGATCTTCAGATGTTTTTCGAACAAGGGATTGGAGCGCTGAACGATGAGGTTCACTCCATAATTTCCACCCTTGTTTTCCGGGGACTGGTAAAACGTTTCCAGTGTTTCCAATACCTGCTCAAGCTCGCCATCGTTGCGGAAATTTAATGAAGGAAAAGCTCCCATAATACCATGACGCATCGCTGCTTTTATCATAGCCACATTCGAAACCAGGAACATGGGCGCCATAATAATTGGCATTCGGATGTTGTTCTGGCGGCAGAATTCATTATTCCAATTCATTTTGAAATTTCAATTTAAATAATATATTTGTACTATATACCGTTTTGGTATAAAGGTAAAAATGTTTTTGGGTTTTTTACCGGGCCGGAAAAATAGTCCACCTGTTTTTTTGTAAATTACACAAAAAATACTCGTACTGATATGCATATAACCAGAGTTTTCGATCTGCTTCCCTTTTTAAAGATGTATTACCCGGAGAAGACGATCTTCGCCGCCAAAGAGCAGGGTAAATGGATCCACTACGCCACCGATGAGCTGATCCGTAATGCGGATGAAGTAAGCCTGGGGCTGTTAAAGCTGGGGATAAAAAAAGATGATAAGATCGCCAATATTTCGCCGAACAGGCCTGAATGGAATTTTGTCGATTTCGGGATGATGCAGATCGGCGCGGTGCACCTGCCTCTTTATCCTACCTTGGCGGAAGCTGACCTGAAATATATCCTGAACGATTCCGGTACGAAGGTGGTGTTTGTAGCGAATGAAGAATTGTATCATAAGATCCAGTCCGTAGCGCCCGAAGTACCTTCCCTGCAGCATATCTTTTCATACGAGCGCATACCGGGTGTAAGACACTGGACAGAATTGAAAGACATGGGCGACCCTGCCGATATGGTGAAAGTCGAAGAATATAAATCGCAGGTCGCGCCTGATGATCTCCTTACCCTGATCTATACCTCCGGAACGACCGGCAACCCGAAAGGGGTGATGCTCACCCACGATAACCTGGTCAGTAATTTTAAGGCTTCAAATCCTTTGGTACCCGAAGGCTCGCATACCGCGTTAAGCTTCCTGCCTCTTTCCCATATTTTTGAACGTATGGTCGTGTACATGTACCTGAGCAAGGGTGTTACGGTCTACTATGCGGAATCGCTGGATACGATCGCGGCAAACCTGAAAGAGGTGAAGCCGGAGATGTTCACAACGGTACCACGCCTGCTGGAGAAGGTGTACGACAAGATCGTGGCTACGGGGAGTGAACAAAAAGGTATTAAGCATAAGCTGTTTTTCTGGGCGCTGAACCTCGGACTGAAATATGAATTTTATGGAAAGAACGGGTGGTGGTATGAGTTCCAGCTGAAGATCGCGAATGCTATTATCTTTAATAAATGGAGAGCGGCTCTGGGCGGAAATGTCAAAGCGATCTGCTCCGGCGGAGCGGCCTTGCAGCCAAGGCTTGCCCGGGTGTTCTGGGCAGCGAGGATCCCTGTGCTGGAAGGCTACGGCTTAACGGAAACATCGCCGGTGATAGCCGTGAACGGGATCGATAAGGATATGAAAGGCTTCGGTAC
>CALNCF010000460.1 GCA_937875035.1 uncultured Sphingobacteriaceae bacterium
AATGCTGGATTGGTAATATTCAATCTCTTTTCATGAAGATCAGAATCTTCTTCCTGTTATTGGTAAGCCTCTGGCTCATGTCGGCGAATGCGTCTGCGCAGGAGGCAAGGCTCACCGATTCGACAACCGTGCTTCGCAAGTCATCCGGGCATTCCCCCAACCGTGCGGCAAACATGTCTGCCATCATCCCGGGGCTCGGGCAGGCATACAACAAGAAATACTGGAAGATGCCCATCATTTACGGAGGAGCGGCGGCCCTGATCTATTCGTATAGCTGGAACAATCGGCAGTACCAGAAATACCTCGGAGCTTACAAGCTCGACAGCGATACTTCCTCGGCGACCAACAGCGAATACCAGGGAATTTATTCCGTCAACAACCTCATCACCCTGAAAGATTATTACCGGCGTAACCGCGATCTCAGCGTCATCGGTATGGTCGTGCTGTATGCGGCGAACGTAGTCGACGCATACGTCGACGGGCACTTCTACGATTTCGATATCAGCGATGATCTCAGTATGAAGGTTAATCCATATATTGTTCCCGATCGTAACGTATACGGCTATCAGAGTGGCACCATCACCGGAGTATCGCTCACCCTTAATTTTAAACGCTAACCAAAATCGCACGAATGAAAATTGCCCTGCTCGGATATGGAAAAATGGGAAAAGAGATTGAAGCCCTCGCCATTGCAAAGGGGCACGAGGTAGTGCTGAAAATCAACGAGCATAACCTGAACGATCTTACTCTGGAAAACCTGCGTAAGGCCGATGTCGCCATCGAGTTCAGTACCCCCCATACCGTTGTTTCCAATATCAGGATGTGCTTTGAAGCGGGCCTGCCCGTAGTGGTAGGAACTACTGCTTGGTACGAGCATTTCGATATGTTGAAAAAAGAATGCGAAGAAAAAGGTCAAAGCCTGTTTTACGCGACCAATTTCAGTATCGGGGTAAACCTCTTCTTCCATTTCAGCAAGCAGCTGGCAAAGATGATGAAGCACTACACTGCCTACGAAGTATCCGTAGATGAAGTGCATCATACCCATAAGCTCGACGCGCCAAGCGGAACCGCCATTACTACGGCAGAAGGCATCCTGTCCGAATATCCCGCGAAATCATCCTGGGTTAATCAAATTGTTACAACAGAACACCCCGCCGCAGATACTACAGCGAACAGCGCAGAGTTATTGATTCGTTCGTATCGTACGGACGAAGTACCCGGCACCCATACCGTTTATTACGAATCCGAAGTCGACACCATCGAGTTCAGGCATACCGCGCACAGCCGTAAGGGCTTTGCTGCCGGAGCGCTGGCTGCAGCCGAATGGTTGCCCGGGAAAAAAGGAATATTTACCATGAACGACATGCTGTCGTTCTAACATACTTAATGAGTTATGAATTGGAAATTCTGGACGAGTAAAAAAAATCAAACAGAAAAGAAAAAGAAGAGCGCGACCCGCGAATGGGGCGATGCGCTGGTGTTTGCCGTAAGTGCCGCAACGATCATCCGCGGTTTATTCATCGAAGCCTTCACCATCCCGACACCATCCATGGAGAAATCGCTCCTGGTAGGCGATTTTCTTTTTGTGAGTAAAGTGAACTACGGCGCGCGTACCCCGGTAACCCCGCTCTCGTTCCCTTTCGCGCATCATACCATGCCGGTGATCGGAACCAAATCCTACCTCGACTGGATCCAGTTGCCATATTACCGTTTACCCGGTCTGTCTAAAGTGAAGCGTAACGACGTGGTGGTCTTCAATTATCCTATGGAAGATTTCCGGCCGATCGACAAGCAGGAGAACTACATCAAACGCTGCATTGCTATTCCGGGCGATACGCTCGAGATCCGCGACGGGATCGTATTCCTTAACGGCAAGATGGAAGCCAACCCGCCCGAAGGACAAACGACCTATCTGGTAAAAACAAAAGACGGCTACGGTTTCAATGAGCGGACCATTAATGAAATGGGTATCAACAGGAATGATTATGGACGAACACAGGATGGCGATTTTATTTTTACGCTAACAAAAGAAAACGAAACGAAGATGGCAAACTTCGCCAACGTACAATTGATCAGGCCTGCCATTAATTTTAAAGGTCGTCACGCAAAGGATATATTCCCTTTTGATCCGAAACTGGCCTGGAATGACGATAATTATGGTCCCATTGTGATCCCCGCCAAGGGCATGACCATGCCGCTTAATGCATCCAATATCGCGATTTACAAACGGGCGATCGAAGTGTACGAAGGAAACAAGCTCGACATCAAAGACGACGGCATATACATCAACGGGCAGAAAACAGATTCATACACCTTCACCATGGATTATTTCTGGATGATGGGAGATAACCGCCACAATTCCGCTGACTCCCGTTTCTGGGGATTTGTACCCGAGAACAGGATCGTAGGAAAGGCCCTGTTCATCTGGTTCTCCTGGGATTCGAATGCCTCCTTCTTCAGCAAAATCCGCTGGAGCCGCATCTTCAATGGCATCAACTAAATAGCAAATCTGATCTTATACTCAAGCCCTCCTCACAGAGGGCTTTTTTGTTCGGGCTTATTCCATGAAATAGACAGCTGCGAAAAATGCCTGTCTTATAGTAAGATTCAGACAGATGTGTCCATATTCCGGTAGACAGGTCGTAGACAAACCTGGTTTCAGGCGACGATCACCCGAGGATAGAGCATAGATAAAGAATAGATAAAGCGTAGATACTGTATGAGGAATGTATTAAAATGATTTTGGGTCAATATGGCCTGAGATGTCTTAAAAAGGCATCTTCGCGCTCCGGCTTGCCCGATATCCCGCCATGATGCTGTCAAATACAATATGTCTACGGTTTTTATACAAAGCTCCAAATCGCAGGCTAATCCATCAGCTGCAATCGTTCCGTACCAAGCTTATCAGCAAGCTCGTTCAGGTCTTTGATCACCTCCGGGTTCAGCGGGATTCCGTTCACGCTCCGTTCACGGTAAGCCTCCATTTCCGGCTCCCCGGGAATAATAACAGCCTGTCCCGCATCAGCAGGCTCTGCCGATTTAAAGCGCTCGATCCAGGTATCGATCGATTGGAAATAATCCTCGATCGGCCGGAATGCATCCACCCGCATGGCGCCGAAAAAATGTCCGATACCCTTACCCACCGGCTCGGGATGAGGATCCATAAAGGCCACAAAAGGAGGGACCCAGGGTCCGAAATTCGCACCCGAGAGTACCGCAGAAAGAATGTCTACCGTAGCGCTTAATCCAAAACCCTTATGGCTGCCAT
>CALNCF010000461.1 GCA_937875035.1 uncultured Sphingobacteriaceae bacterium
CTTACTGGTATGGTATGGCGCGTCAAAAATGCTGAACTATGAAGTGACGCCCGGGATCATTATCGCTTTCAATATGTACCTGACTCTACTCTTCAGGCCATTGAGAATGCTGGCGGATAAGTTCAACACCCTGCAAATGGGTATGGTAAGCTCGGAACGGATCTTCAAGGTGCTCGATACCAATGAGCATACCCCGGATGAGGGAACCCTGCAACCCGCGCAGCTGCAAGGCGAAGTGGAATTTGAGCACGTATGGTTTGCCTATAACGATGAGCAGTATGTGCTGAAAGACATTAGCTTTAAGGTGAAGCCCGGGCAGACGATCGCCCTGGTTGGTGCAACGGGAGCCGGAAAGTCATCGACGATCAATATCCTGAACCGTTTTTATGAGATCAACAAGGGTTCTGTAAAGCTCGATGGGGTAGATATCCGTGAGTATGACCTTTCGTACTTGCGCTCACACATTGCGACCGTCCTGCAGGATGTATTCCTGTTTTCAGATACTATTGAAAATAACGTCAGCCTTCAGTCCCCCGACATTACCCGCGCCCGCATGGAACAGGCCGCGCGGGAGGTCGGTGCCCATGAGTTCATTATGAGGCTGCCCGGCGGCTATGATTACAACGTGATGGAGCGCGGAGCGACCCTCTCGGCAGGGCAGGCCCAGCTCATTTCCTTTATCCGTGCCATGGTGTTCGACCCGAGGATCCTCGTGCTGGATGAAGCGACCTCCTCGGTCGATACGGAAACCGAGCACCTGATCCAGGAAGCCATCCAGAAGCTGATGAAGGGCCGGACCTCGATCGTGATCGCGCACCGTTTGTCGACCATCCAGCATGCCGACCAGATCATCGTGCTCGATAAGGGGGAGATCGAGGAAAGCGGCACACACCAGGAGCTCCTGAAAAAGGACGGCTTCTACAAGCGCCTGTACGAGCTCCAGTTCCAGTCTTCCGGCATTGCGTAGCCTTCGTTTCAGGCAGATGGAGCGCGCTGTAAAGGCGCCATTTGCTATTTCCGCAAATTAGCGTAGTTTTGCCACATCAAAAATATCCCGAAAAATGAGTGTATTAGTCAATAAGAATTCAAAAGTTATCGTACAGGGATTCACCGGAAGCGAAGGAACCTTCCATGCCGGTCAGATGATCGAATACGGAACAAATGTAGTAGGTGGTGTAACCCCTGGTAAAGGCGGAACCTCACACCTGGATCGCCCGGTATTTAACACGGTAGCCGATGCGGTTACGAAAACCGGCGCAGACGTTTCCATTATTTTCGTACCTCCGGCATTTGCCGCGGATGCGATCATGGAAGCCGCTAATGCAGGCATTAAAGTGATCATCTGTATTACAGAGGGCATTCCTACCAGGGATATGGTCGCTGTAAAAGAATACCTGACGGATAAGGATTGTACCCTGATCGGTCCTAACTGCCCTGGCGTAATGACAGCCGGAGAAGCAAAAGTAGGGATCATGCCGGGCTTCATCTTTACTCCCGGAAGAATCGGTATTGTTTCCAAATCAGGAACCTTAACATACGAAGCGGTAGACCAGATCACCAAGCAAGGCTTAGGTCAGTCTACAGCGATCGGGATCGGTGGCGACCCGATCATCGGCACGACTACCAAAGAGGCGGTTGAATTGCTGATGAACGACCCAGAAACCGATGCGATCATCATGATCGGCGAGATCGGTGGCGGTATGGAAGCGGAAGCGGCGCATTGGATCAAAGCGAACGGCACCAAGCCGGTTGTAGGGTTCATTGCCGGGCAGACAGCTCCTCCGGGCCGTCGTATGGGTCACGCGGGTGCGATCGTAGGCGGTGCCGACGATACGGCCGCGGCTAAAATGAAGATCATGCGCGAATGCGGTATCCGTGTAGTGGAATCACCTGCGGAAATCGGTGTAGCCATGGTTGAAGAACTGAAAAAAGCAGGCATCATCTAATCCTGTCAAGCTATAAACATCCCGTCGTATCCTGATAAGTGCGACGGGATTTTTTTTGTTCGCCCGCTCTCTCCACCCGGTTTATCCGCAGAAACCCAGCCGGTATGGGCAAATATTGAAAAAATACTATCTTTAAAAGATCAATCTAAACAAGCTAACCACATGAAATTATTAGAAGGAAAGACAGCGTTGATTACCGGTGCCTCCAAGGGGATCGGGAAAAAGATCGCTGAGAAATTTGCGGCTCACGGAGCGAATATCGCGTTCACCTACCTTTCGTCGGTTGAAAAAGGACAGGCGCTGGAAAAAGAGCTGGCCGCTTCCGGAACCAAAGTAAAAGGATACCGTTCGGATGCTTCTGATTACCAGGCATCGGAACAGCTTATCAACGATATCGTGAACGATTTCGGTTCGATCGATATCGTGGTGAACAACGCGGGGATCACCAAAGATGGCCTGCTGATGCGTATGAGCGAGGAGCAGTGGGACGATGTGATCAATACCAACCTGAAATCAGTATTTAATATAACCAAAGCGGCCAGCAAGCCGATGATGCGCCAGCGTAACGGTGTGTTCATTAATATGAGCTCGGTAGTAGGAGTGCAGGGTAATGGCGGGCAGGCGAACTACGCGGCGTCTAAGGCGGGGATTATCGGTTTTACGAAGACCATTGCACAGGAGCTGGGCTCACGCAACATTCGCAGCAACGCGATCGCCCCGGGCTTTATCCGCACCGAAATGACAGACTCTTTACCTGCCGATGTGATCGAGGGCTGGAATAAGATGATCCCCCTGCAACGCATGGGTGAAACCGAAGATGTAGCCAACGTGGCATTGTTCCTGGCTTCTGATATGGGAAGCTATGTGAACGGACAGGTGATCTCTGTCTGCGGTGGCATGATGACCTGATAAGATACAGGTAGCAGCGGCAGCTTCATGACTGCCGCTGTACTACTTATACAGGCGGGCCCGGTGCCGGAAATTCATACTTTTTAGTTCGTACATTCGTTTCTCAAACAAAAAACAAACCTATGAACTCACACAACAATCGTTTCATTGTACCGTCCCTGATTATGGGAGGAGCTATTATCCTTTCTGTACTGGTTTTCGGGATGAACTGGAAGGCTGTAAAAAAAGAGAATCAGACCATCACCGTAACAGGCTCCGCTAAAAAAGAGATCACATCCGATCTTGGTATCCTGCGTGGTACCCTGGCGCTGTATGCTTCTACTTCTAAGCTGGCATACGACCAGCTGAACGCGCAGAAGCCCCTGCTGGTAGAATACCTTCGCACCAAGGGCTTCCCGGAAAGCAAGGTAGAGTTCAGTACCTATAACGTATACCCGCAATATCAATATTATAACGACGGCCGCCAGGGCTCGGTGATCGGCTACCATGCTTCCCAGATGTTCTCGGTACAATCCAAGGATGTGAACCTGATCAAGGAGATTTCCCTTGATATCTCATCCCTGCTGTCGAAGGGTGTGGATCTCCAGATCAACATGCCTGAATATTATTACACCAAGCTGGCCGACGTGAAGATCGACATCCAGGCAGAAGCTGCCCGCGACGCGAAGATGCGCGCAGAGAAGATCGCGGCATCGACCGGGAGCACTTTAGGGGTTATGCGCAGCGCCCGTATGGGTGTATTGCAGATCACCCCGGTGAACTCGAACATGATCTCCGATTATGGAATGAACGATGTGACTTCCATTGAAAAAGAGATCACCGCGGTGATCAATGCTTCTTTCGAGATCCAGTAATTTCCCGGCGATAATTCCATATTTCTAAATACAGTTCATGCAGTTTCTTTTCTTTCTTATCAGCAGTGTTTCGTGGTGGTGGATCATTCCTTGTCTGGCAGCAGCCTTCGGGTATGCCTGGCTCCTGTACCGCCGGGATCGTCACTTTGAAAAGAATACGAAAAGACTGCTCGCCTTGTTGCGCGGAACCCTTGTCTTCCTGCTTTGTTTCTTGCTGATGAACCCCGTGTTCAAAAGCATCGGCAAACGGGTAGAGAAGCCGGTGATCGTCTTCCTGCAGGATAATTCCTCCTCCCTGCTCGACAGTAAATTCGCCGGTAGCTACCGTAAAGAATATACAGAGAAGCAGCAAGAGCTGTTCGAACGTTTGTCGGCAGATTATACGCTGCGTGTTTATCATTTCGGGGATGAGCTCCGCGAGAATGGTACCACCGATTTCTCCCGGAAGCGTACCGATATTTCCAATGCCCTCAACGTGATCAGCGACGCGTACGCCAATCAGAATGTGGGTGCGGTCATCCTTGCATCCGACGGGATCTATAACAAAGGACAAAGTCCTTTATATACCGCGGAAAAGATCCAGGCTCCGATCTATACCATTGCCATGGGAGATACGACGCCACAGCGCGACCTGGTGCTGAAGAACGTGGTCTATAACCGGATCGCATTCCTGGGAAATAACTTTAACATCAATGTGCAGGTAGCTGCCTTTGCCGCGAAGAATGAAACCTCCCTGCTTACCGTAAAGGATGAAGGGAAAACGGTGTTCTCCAAAACGCTTACGATCGACCAGGCCGACTATTTTATCTCTGTTCCTGTTACCCTGAACGCGGATAAGAAGGGCGTAAAGAAATTGCAGCTGAGCGTGTCCCCGCTGAAGAACGAGATCACCGCGCTGAATAACAGTAAGACGATCTATATTGAAGTGCTGGAGGGTAAGCAAAAGATCGTTATGGTGGCATTAGCCCCGCACCCGGATCTGTCGGCTATCAGGCAATCGGTGGAGAGCAACCAGAACTATTCGGTCGATATCCAGATGGCAGATCGTTTTGATCCGTC
>CALNCF010000462.1 GCA_937875035.1 uncultured Sphingobacteriaceae bacterium
GGCCAGCGCCACAATACCCACACCCATCATAACCATCGACATGGTCATCTTGAAAATGCTGATGCCCAATAATACCCCGATGATGCTGAAGAAGATCTCGCTGAGGATAATCAGCGGCTTGCTGACTGAGTTGAACTGCGTAACAAGGATGATCAGGATCAGACCGAAAGAAATAAGCAGCGCGGTACCCAGGAATTTCACCGTTTCCAGCTGCTCTTCCTGCTCACCCGCCATGCGGATTTCTACACCCGACGAGCCCTTGAACTGGTCGATCTCCTGCTGGATATTCGCCACCACTTCGTTCGGGTTCGCGTCACCCGATACGTTGGAAGAAAGGATGATGATCCGTTTCTGCTGCTTACGCTTAATGCCTCCGTATGTATTTACATAGTCGATCTGCGCGAACGACGACATCGGTACCTGGCGGATCATTCCACCCATACCCATATCGCGGTAAGTGATGCGCATATTCCTCAACGCGTCGAGGTCGTTACGCTGATCTTCACGTACACGCACATTGATCTCGTAATCTTCATTCAGATCGCGGTACTTCGAAACTTCTTTACCGTATACGGCTGTACGCAATTCCATCGCTACCTGCCCGGTAGAGATACCCTCGCGGTTCGCTCGTTCACGGTCAATATCAAAGATCACCTCTGGCTTGTTGTTCTGAAAATCGGATTTCAGCTCTTCGACACCTGCTATGTTCTTATTGTCTAAATATTTTTTCAGCCGGATCGATGTGGAGATCAGTGAATCCAAATCATCGCCTGTGATCTCGATACTGATCGGCTTCGCGGTTGGCGGACCACCCTGCTCCTGTGCCACACTGATCTCCGCGCCAGGAATGCCTTTCACACTTTCCCGGATCTTATCCAGGTACTCGGCTGTGCTCTGCCCGTTACGTTTTCCGAATTCCACGAAGGCAACCGTGACCTTACCCTTATTCGGATACGGTCCCTGGTCTTCATCCTGCGGATCAGTTACCCCTACGGTTACGTTTGAAATGATCGAAGAAACGATCGGGTTATCGCGGCCCACCACTTTGGTGATACGGTCTTCCACCTGTTTCACTACTTCGTTCGTATACGCCTGGTCGGTACCTACCGGCAGACTCACATAAGTATAGATGAAGTTAGGATCGGCTTCCGGGAAGAATACAAATTTAGGACTGCGGATCGCCGTAAAGATCATGGTAAAGATGAACAGCGCTACCGTACCTATCAGTAATTTCCACGGACGGTGCAGGGCCCAGTCGAGCACCTTCACATAACGGTCCTGGAATTTTGGCCATGTCTTGGTCTGGAATCTGCGTACGGCATCCGCCAGGAAGAAATGATG
>CALNCF010000463.1 GCA_937875035.1 uncultured Sphingobacteriaceae bacterium
GTATATACCATGGATGCGAACACGCTGAAAGAAACCATCCTGCTGCAACCCGGCAATTACGAGATCATGTACCGCCTGAAAAGCGCGCAAAGCAGCAAGTCATCCGTTATTAAAAAAATAACTGTCACCTCCGGGCTGGCAAACAGCATTACCTTTTAAGCATGAAGAAAGCGAACGGAACTCATACGCATTTACTGACCCGCGCCCTGTGGCTGATCGGCTTTACACTGCTGTTCGGCAAGGGGTATGCGCAGACAGCAGTTCCTGCCAGCCTGCCTGTAAAAACGCGTATCCTCTTTATGCTCGATGCTTCGGGAAGCATGACCAATAACTGGGGGAATACCAACCGTTTCCGGGTGTCTAAGAATATTCTCAGTGGATTGGTGGACTCCCTGCAAAAGGTGCCGAATGTAGAGATCGGCCTGCGGGTGTTCGGGAGCATGTCGCCGCTGAACATGAACGACTGCAAGGATACCCGTCTTGAGGCGCCCATCCGTCCCAATAACGCCAATGCCATCAAGAACCGGCTGAATACCCTGCAATGCAAGGGCATCACGCCTATCGCCTACTCCATCGAGCAGGCGGCGAACGACTTCCTCTATTCGAATGAACGCACCCGCAATATCATCATTCTTATTACAGACGGGATCGAATCCTGCAACGGCGATGCCTGCGAGGTTTCCAAGCGCCTGCAGAAGAAAGGCATCATCCTGCAACCCTTTATCATCGGCCTGGGGCTGACCAGGGAAGCCGCGGCGACCTTCGACTGCATCGGGCGCTATGATGATGCCCAGGATGAGATCGGTTTCCGCAGATCGCTGAAAAGCGTTATGAATACCATCCTGAACAATACCACCACGCAGATCAACCTGCTGGATGAGAACGGGAAAGCGACCGAGAGCAATGTGCCTGTCACTTTTTACGACCATAACTCAGGCAGCCTGCGCTACCAGTTCATGCATACCCTCAATGCGCGCGGACTTCCCGACACTCTGCAGATCGACCCGGTAAGCTTTTACGACCTCACCGTCCATACCGTTCCTCCCATTGAAAAGAAAGACATCATCATCGAGCCGAACCAGCACAATGTGATAGCCCTCAGGGCAGGGCAGGGCGACCTGCTCATCCAGGTAGACGGGCTCAGCACCTATAAGGAATTATCCGCGCTCGTGAAGCAGGAAGGAAATACAGGAACCATTGATGTGATCGGCCTGAATACCAAACGCAAATACCTTTGCGGCACCTAAGATCTCGAGATCCTCACCCTGCCCCGTTTAACGGTGAGCAATATCCGGATACGCCAGAGCGAAACCACCACCATTAAGATCCCCGCGCCTGGCATCGTGACCATACTCAACACCAACAGCGTACCCGTACAGGGTGCAATTTATGTGGAAAGAGGCATGGAGCTCGAATGGGTATGCGATATCAATGGGAATACCAGCACAGAAACCCTAACTTTACAACCCGGAAGCTACCGGGTCATTTATAAGACACGAGGCTCTAAAAAGGCCATGAGCACACGCGAAGAAAAGTTTAAAATTTCTTCGGGAAGTTCGGTAAATATCAGATTTTAGCACGCGAAAAAATACCTGTCATCATGAAGCAGTTCCCTTATACCGAAAAGAAAGACACCCGTTCCGGGTTTGGTGCCGGATTAGCTGAATTAGGCAAGACCAACCCGGAAGTGGTAGCGCTCTGCGCCGACCTCACCGGTTCCCTGAAAATGGATGCCTTTGCCAAAGAGTTCCCGGACCGTTTCTTCCAGGTAGGAATTGCGGAAGCGAACATGATCGGCATGGCGGCCGGTATGACTATCGGCGGGAAGATCCCCTTTACAGGAACCTTCGCCAATTTCTCTACCGGGCGGGTATACGACCAGATCCGCCAGTCGGTAGCCTACTCTCAAAAGAACGTAAAGATCTGCGCGTCGCACGCGGGCCTCACCCTGGGTGAAGACGGCGCCACGCACCAGATCCTCGAAGATATCGGCCTCATGAAAATGCTGCCGCACATGACCGTGATCAACCCTTGCGATTATAACCAGACCAAGGCGGCCACCATCGCCATTGCGAAGCACGAAGGCCCTGTATACCTGCGCTTCGGCCGCCCGGCAGTACCGAACTTTACTCCTGCCGACCAGGAATTCGTGATCGGGAAAGCCGTCATGCTGAACGAGGGTAAAGATGTCAGCATCTTCGCCACCGGTCACCTGGTATGGAAAGCCATTGAAGCCGGGCAGCAGCTCGCCTCCATGGGGATCAGCGCGGAAATTATTAATATTCATACGATCAAACCTTTAGACGAAGCAGCTGTCTTAGCCTCTGTCCGCAAGACCAAATGCGTGGTGACGGCTGAAGAGCACCAGCGTAACGGTGGGCTCGGCGACAGCATCGCGCAGGTGCTGGCCACGCATCACCCGGCGCCGATCGAAA
The DNA here is from genome assembly GCA_937875035.1 of uncultured Sphingobacteriaceae bacterium. GTDB lineage: Bacteria > Bacteroidota > Bacteroidia > Sphingobacteriales > Sphingobacteriaceae > CALNCF01. Next base: position 2,436 of record CALNCF010000463.1, read on the forward strand.
TGGTAGCGGTGAACGACTCCTTCGGAGAAAGCGGCACGCCTGACCAGCTAATGAAAAAATACGGGCTCGACACACCGGATATTATTGCCGCCGTACAAAAAGTAATGAGCCGGCGATAATTACGTTAAGGTCATGGTCGCACAGGTTGATTAACCCATTCATGATCGAAGACAAAGAGATTCTCATACGGTTCCGGAATGCCGGTGCAAAGGAAAGGGAAGAGGTGTTTACCCTCCTCCTGGCCAAATACCAGCAACGCCTGTACTGGCTTATCCGGCGCATGGTACCCGATCACGACGATACCGACGACCTGCTCCAGGAAGTCTTCCTCAAGGTATGGAAGAACCTCGACCGTTTCCGCGAAGATTCACAGCTCTATACCTGGCTCTACCGGATCGCCTCGAATGAGTGCATCACCTTTCTTAAAAAGCGGAAACAGCATACATACGTACCTTACGACGAGGTAAGCAGCCAGGCAGAAAGCCGCTCCGGGAGCATGGATAGCCTGAACGGGGAGCAGATCAGCGCAAAGCTTCATGCCGCCATCAGCACCCTGCCCGATAAGCAGAGGCTGGTTTTCAACCTGAAATACTTCGAAGAGATGAAATATGAAGAGATGTCGGAAGTGCTGGGCACCAGCGTAGGCGCCCTAAAAGCCTCC
>CALNCF010000464.1 GCA_937875035.1 uncultured Sphingobacteriaceae bacterium
GTGTTCACGCCGAAGTTATTCAGCAATACAGCGAATTTCAGGTCTTTGAAATCCGTCTTATATAAAAACCCTAAATCGATCACACCGGTATGCACCGAATAATTATCTAAGCCTTCGTATACATATTTAAGGTTCACCCCATAGCTGAAGTAATCCGACAGTACTTTGGCATAGCTGCCGCCTATGGCCAGGTTCTGCGCATAGAAGAACTCGCCCGTACCCATTGGCTGGAACTCAGTGCGTTTCTCCATAGCATTGGTCGAGAACGACTGGATATGTAATCCCCAGGTGCTGTATTTTTTAGTCGGGATGATCGCAGAAACGAAGCTGTTCTGGATATCGGCATAATACATGGTATTGGATACCCCGAAGGTGAGGTCTTTTACATCCACCATCGCTGCCGGGTTCGAATACGTAGAGAACCCGTTTCCGCCCACTGCGATCTGTGCGCCTCCCATGGCTGTTTCGCGCGGGTTCGTGCTCAGCTTTAAAAAGGTGAACGCCGATGTTCCGGCACGCTGCCCTCCCAGGTTAGGCAGCAATTGCGCCAGCGCGGGAGATGCGATCATGCATAAAAAAAATACGGTATAGATTCTTTTCATATATTTTTTCCACTCCGGGTTTACCTGCCCGGAGGCTTTATAATGTATCCTTGCGGATACGGTTTGATGATAACAATTTCAACTGCCCTTCTTCACTGATCCCTTCCGTTCCGATCAGAACTGCCAGCTGATCCCTGCCAGGACCTGGCGCGGAGCCAGGTAACGTGCCGGGTTAAACGGCGGCGCCCCGTTATCCTGGGGATCCGGGTAGTTCGGATCGCGGTAATCGTTCGGCAACGGATCTCCCGTCTGGTAAGCCGTGCCGGTTACCGGGTTGATGATCGCTGCATTCTTATTGTTGAACAGGTTCTTCACCTCTAAGCTCAGGCCAACAGTCCTGCGTTTCGCGAAATAGAAATCTTTCGTGAACTTCAGGTCGGTATTCCACCAGGCGCTTCCGAGCTTGCTATACGGGTTCTTCTCATCCGCTTCGTAACGGGGACGACCGGTTTCATTATAGCCGTTCTGGTAGTAAGGTGTATAACGCAATCCTGATTTATAGGTAGAGATCAGGAATACGCGGAAGTTTTTCATACGATAGCCCGCTACCCGGAAATTAGAATCCGGCTTGAACACCAGCATCAGCTTAAAGTCGAGCGGACGATCCCACGCTAAATATTGCTCAACCGTTGGCGATACCGAACCGGTTTGCTTGATCTGCAGCGCAGACTCCTGCGCGGAGTTCGATTTACCGGTAGCGATCTGGTACGCGCCGCTGAAGGTCGCCGACAACCATTTGTCAATGCGTCGGTTCAGGCTGATCTCGAAACCGCGGATACGTGCGTAATCCTGGTTGATATTGAAGTTCTTCTCTACGAATCGCCCGGTCTGGTCTTTTACAACGATACGGCGCGAAACGATGTAGTCGAATTTATCATTATAGAAAGCGGTCGCGGTGATCGCGAAGTTCGAGGTTACCTGTGTCTTGATACCCACTTCGTAGGATACGGTCACTTCCGGGTTCAGATCCGGGTTACCCAGGTTCGACAGGAACGAACGGTTCTGGTACACCGGGTCAAGACCTGCATACACGAAACGAGGGTGTGGCAGGCGACTCAGGTGACCGTAGTTAAAGTATAATACATTGTTCTCTGATACCGGGAAAGAAATACGGATCTTCGGAAGCAGGCGGAACTTATAACGACGCCCGAATAATTCGGAAGTGTTTGCCTTATAGCTGGTACGGATCGCATCGATGATCGGCGCGTTCGGATCGTTCACCGCATCGTCTACAAATTTACCCGGAGCCCAGTAGTTCAGACGTAAGCCAAGATTTACAATGATCCCTTTATATCTTAATTCATCCTGAACGAAGATACCGCCGGTTGCCGGCTTTACTTTCCAGATGTCGTTGGTCTGACCGATGCTGGTAGAAGGCGTCGTTGTCGAATCGTCTACAACGATCGGCGCTCCGATCCACGGGCGGGTCACATCCACCCACTGGTATTCCTGTTCCTTATGTTCCAGGCCGAATGTGAAGAAATTGGATTTATTCGGCTGGTAGTTGAATTTCAGCTTGAAGGTCATTTCCTGCGCATAGTGATCGTGCCACAGGGTAGAAATCCCGCCGTTGTTATACAGCCCGGGACCAGGGTTCGCGTAGATCACCGAATCGCCCGGATTATACAGGTTCACCGGGTTTGAAACGATCGATTCCGGGTCGAATAGCTGGTCGATGGTAGACGGGCGGAACGCGCGGCCATTCGCATCTGCACGAAGATTCGTAAACAGTCGCGACACCGAAGCGTCCATCGAGAATTTGGTATTGAACACGTTCAGGTATTGCGCGATCAGGAGGTTCGACTTATGTGTGTACGTAGTCGCGTTATCCATGTTCAGGCTGAACAGGTATTGATAGCCCGGCGTTACGATCGCATTGTTACCGATGATCTGTAAGGAACGGGTGTTCTGGTTAATGTTCAGACTCGACTGGTTAGAGATCGAGATCTTCTGACCGGGAGCGATGTTATAGGTGAGCTTGAAGGTACCCGACCATTTATTGTCTTCACGAGGAGCCCAAAGCGAATCGTTTCCGGTGATCAGCGAGCTGTGTAATTGCTTTGCCGGAGTTTTGAAGAATTCATCCGTCAGCTCCATATTGAAGCTGCTGAAGAATGTCAGCTTGCGTTTGTCCTTAAATACCGGGATCGGCCCGCTTAACGACAGGCTCAGCATCTCTGTATTCCATTGTGATTTTTCGTTGATGCCCAGGTTGTCGCGGTAATAGGAGCCGCCGAAACGGAGCTTGTCGCTACCCTCTTTAATACGTGTAAGAACCACGCCGGAAGTACCCTCTCCATATTCCGCACCCACACCACCGGTGATCACTTCAATGTCGTTGATCGCGTTTGCTGCGATCTCCACACCGAAGCCTGTACCCGCCAGCGGATCCTGCGCATTCACCCCGTCTACCAGGTATTGTGTTTCGTATACACGTCCACCCCTGATCTGCAAACCGTCAGGATTCTGGCTTACACCCGCCTGGTTGGCTACGATCGACTGAACGTCTTTTACGTTCATATCCTTAATATCTTCTGCTGTTACCTTCGCACTCGACTTACCCGATTCCAGGTCGACAATTGTTTTTTGTCCCAATACCTCTACCGCACCTAATTCCGTGGTCACTTCGCTCAGCGAAAAGCTCAGGGGAGTGGTGCTGTTCGCCGTTACCTTTACTCCGTTATACACGGTTTCCTTGTAGCCGAGAAAGGTCACCTTCACCGAATAATCGCCGGGCTTAATACCCTTGATCTCGTAGTTACCGTTGATGTCGGTAGAAACCCCGAAATAGGTACCGATCACGACAACAGTCGCACCCGGAATCGCTTCCTTGCTGCGTTTGTCCGTCACCTTACCTTTCAGGATCCCGGTTTGTGCCATCACTTCTAAAACAGAACCTGTTAACAGCAATAGCGTAATGAATGTGATGTGTAAATATTTTCTACTCATAAATTGAGTTTAGTTTCGGGTTATAAGGTTACCATTGATACACTCCGCAGGATCAAGGGTTGTCTTCAAAAAAATCTACCAGTTAAATTCGCCCACAAGCACTTTCCGGAACAGACTATCAAGCCGAGATGGATCATTCATCTTATACAGGTCTACCGAGCAGAACACCTGGTTGGTCTTGCCTGCTCCATTCTCGGTTTTCGCGGCGATGGTACGTGTATTGGTCGTACCATTGGTCCGGCGGATCTGCGCGCGGTATAATACCTTCGCATTCGCTTTCGGGAAGAACGGATCGACCGCGTCCATAAAGGACGAAGCCTTTAACGTCGGGTATCCTACGGCGTTAAAGGCTTCGTCCTTTATGGACGCGGTCGATCCGT